>CAZCKE010000553.1:0-2501 GCA_964499005.1 uncultured Tepidisphaeraceae bacterium | reverse complement strand
AACGCGCCTATGCCACCCGCACCGTCTCGGTGGAGCGCGAATATTCGATTCGCAGCAACACCTCTGGAATTGTACGCGTGCTGGTTGATAAGGGTTCTGTCGTCACAAAGGGCCAAGCCTTGGCAGTTGTGGACAACGCCGAGTTGCGCTTCGCGGTCGACGAAGCCGCCGCTGAATTAAAGCGTAAAAAACTCCTGGCCGACGACAAAAATTCGCCCGTGTTGAACGAGTTGCGAGCGAAAATCCAAGCGGCCAACGATCTGCTGGATATTGCGCTCAAAGACGAAAAACGCGTGACCGGTCTCATCGACCGGGGTGCGACTTCGCAGAACGATCTGGACCAATCCCTCAATCGCGTCAAGGCGATGTGGAGCGACACCGAATCGTTCAAGAGCCAGCTTGAGGCGAAGAAAATCGATCTCGACAAAGACGTCGAAGTCGCCCAGGCGGCTCTCAACACGGCCCAATGGAATCTCGATCAGGCGACGGCTTACAGCCCCATCGACGGCACTGTCCTTGACTGGCCGATTTCCAGCGGGACGCGGGTGGCCGTCAATGACCATATTCTGCAACTAGCGGATGTCACCCCCGCCCATTTGGTGATGCGGGCACAAGTGGATGAAGAGGATAAAAATCGGCTTCGCCCCCCTAGCGACGACAATCCGCAAGTCGTCAAGATGACGCTGTATGCCTACCCCAACGAGGTTCTGGCCGGCCGAGTGGTCAAGGTTTATGACAAGGCCGATCCGGACCGTCGAACGTATGAAGTCGACGTCAAATTCGACCGCCCGGACCTGCGACTGGCCGCCGGCATGACCGGGGAACTGAATTTCATCGTCGATCACCGGCAGAGCGCGTTGATTGTCCCAACGCAAAGCGTGCAGGGCGGCATGCTGATGCGGGTCCGCGACGGCCGGCTGGAAAAACCGGACATCGTGACCGGCTTGAAAAGCATTGAACGGACCGAAATCCGCTCCGGCGTCGCGATAGGCGACATCATCGTGATCAGCCCGATCCTGGGGCTGGATCCCGGTCAATCGGTCCGGACTCGCTGGATCGATCCCATCGTCGCGGCGGGCCTGAACAAACCGGCGGATTCGAACGACACGTTTAAAGGATTCCGGTAGAGACCAAGGACCCATGACTGATGCGCTGGTTCATTTCATTTCGCTATTTCCTTTCGCACAAACGCCAATCGCTGGTGTGCATCGCCGGCGTCGCGATCAGCGTGACAATGTTCATCACGATGACCGCGATGATGGAAGGGTTCAAGGACAAGTTCATCATCGAAACGGTGGAATCGAGCGGGCATATCACGATTCATGATGAGCCGCGCGAAACTCGCACCAAAATTCTCGAACAGGTTTACTCCGATCCCAACGCATTGCTGGACGTGAGCCGCGTCAAACCGCGCGATAACGTCAAGAAGATCAAAAATGCCAGAGGGCTGATGGCCCAGCTTCGCCATATGCACGGGATCGTCGCGGTCGCGCCAGAGGTGGACGGGGACGTGATCGCGACGTATGCGACCAAGACCCTGAATATCTCCGTTTTGGGGGTGGAGCCGGAGCAGCAGATCAAAGTGACCACGATTGCCACCGATATGGTGGAAGGCGATTTCAGCCGGCTTCGCTCCAGTGCCAATGGCGTCATCGTCGGGCGCGGCGTCGCCGATCTATTAGGCGCCAAGCTCAATGATGAGATTACTCTCTCCAGCAATACGGGCGGCCACACGATCTCGCAGATCGTCGGGATCTTTTCGACAGGCGTCACGCCCGTCGATTACTCCCGCGCGTATATGCTGATCAACAGTGCGCAGACACTGCTGGACAAGAAAAATATCATCAACGACATCATCGTTCGCACGGACGATTACACCAAAGCCCAAGGCTACGCCGCCCAAATCGAATCAATTGCCGGATATAAGACCGAAAGCTGGCAGGAAGCCAACGCCAACTTCCTCAAGATCTTTTCGATTCAGACCATTATGACGTACATCATCACCGGCGCGCTGCTGGTGGTGGCGGCCTTTGGCGTGTTGAACATCCTGATCATGGCCGTCCTGGAGCGCGTGAACGACATCGCCATCCTCAAAAGCTTTGGCCTGTCGCGCACCGACATCACGATGATCTACGTCTTTCAGGGCCTGCTCATCGGTTTGATCGGCACCGTTCTGGGTGAAATCATTGGAAAATTGGGCGTGGAAGGATTGCGCCGCCTGCCGGTAAAGGTGGAAGGGCTGGTTCGAGCCGAAGGGATTCTCATGAGCGAGAACCGCGGGATGTATATCGGGGCGTTTGTCAGCTCAATGATCGTGGTGCTGCTGGCGGCGGTTTATCCGGCCCGCCGAGCCGCCAGTTACGATCCGGTGGAGGTCATTCGTGGCGCCCACTGACTTTCAAACGCTTCCCTTTGCCGCCAAGCCGGGAGAAGCCACCGCCCCGGCTGCGCTGCTGAGAAGCCGCAACGGCCCACGTTACCCCGGCTGAGGCCAAGGTTGG
>CAZCKE010000552.1:0-2506 GCA_964499005.1 uncultured Tepidisphaeraceae bacterium | reverse complement strand
TTCAAGCGCCCCAGGCGAACGGGACCGCTAAACGATTTATCCGGACGGTCCGTTGTGAATGCCTCGCCTGGCTCCTGATTCTCAATGCGTCGCCTCGAGCGCGTCCTCGCGGTGTTCAGTGATCATTACAACCAGCATTGAAGCACGCCCCCCGCGTGCGCCGCAACCGGCGGGCGTACTCCAGGCCGAACCGCCGCACCCCCAGGGCTATCGCCTCGATGTCGATCCCACTTCGATTCGCCTCCTTGCCCACGGCGCCCCCGGCCTCTTCTACGCCCGCCAAACCCTCGCCCAGCTCCACCGCCAGTTCGGCGACTCTCTCCCCTCTCTCCACATCGAGGACTGGCCCGACTTTCCCGCCCGCGGCGTCATGCTCGACATCAGCCGCGACAAAGTCCCCACGATGGCGACTCTCTTTGCCCTCATCGACGAGCTGGCCCACTGGAAAATCAATCAGCTCCAGCTGTACACCGAGCACACCTTCGCCTACGCCGGCCACGAGGAAGTCTGGCAAAACGCCAGCCCCATCACCTCCGATGAAGTCCGTCGGCTCGACGCCTACTGCAAGGCCCGATTCATCGAGCTCATCCCCAACCAAAACAGCTTCGGCCACATGGAACGCTGGCTCAAACACCCGCGCTACACTCCTCTTGCCGAAGCCCCCAACGGCTCGCAAACCCCCTGGAATTTCCGCTGGGAAGGCCCCTTCAGCCTCTGCCCCACCGACCCGAAAAGCCTCGATCTCCTGCGCGATCTTTACTCTCAATTCCTCCCGAATTTCACGAGCCGATTGTTCAACGTCGGCTGCGACGAAACCTTCGACGTCGGCCAGGGCCGCAGCAAATCCGAATGCGACCGCCTCGGCGTCCACGTCGTCTACCTCGAGTTTCTCAAAAAAGTTCACGCGCTCGTCGATTCTCACAACCGCCGCCTCATGTTCTCGGGCGATATTATCCTCCACCGGCCCGATCTCATCCCCCAATTGCACAAAGGCGTCATCGCCATGAACTGGGGCTACGAGGCGACTCACCCCTTTGAAAAAGAAGCCGCCCTCTTCCAGCAATCCGGCATCGATTTCTACGTCTGTCCCGGGACCAGCAGTTGGTGCTCCATCGCCGGCCGCACCGACAACATGCTCGCCAACCAACTCGCCGCCGCCCGCGCCGGCCTCCGCCACGGCGCCATCGGCTACATCAAACCCGATCGGGCCGACCACGGCCACCTCCAATACCTCCCCATCAGCTCCCCCTGCCTCGCGCTCGGCGCCGCCTTAGGCTGGTGTGTTCAGTCAAATGAGAATTTTCCCCTCGCCGATGCCCTTAATCTCCACGTCTTCCGCGACAACGCCCATGTGATGGGCCCTCTCGCCCTGCAACTGGGTAACGTCTACCAATCCATCGGCAAACTCGCCGGCAACCGCTCCGCCCTCTTCAGCTTTCTCGTCCCCTCCTCATCGCGCGGCGAGGCGACCGAAGGCATCACGCTCCAAAACGTCTCCGCCACCGAATCCATAATCAAAGAAGCCATTGCCCCCCTGGCCCGCTCTCAAATGAATCGCCCCGACGCGCAATTGATTAAGGAAGAATTCCAAACCGCCGCCGACATGCTCCTCCACGCCTGCCACAAAGTCATTTGGCTCCTCACCCCAAATCGCGCCCCTTCTTCTGCTCTCGCCGCCGAATTGGAACAATTAATCTCCACCCACCGCCGCCTCTGGCTCTCTCGAAACCGCCCCGGCGGCCTTGACGACAGCGCTGCCCGCCTCGCCGAAAATCTCCCGATCTATATAAATGAATTTCCCCTCTAACCACCAATCACTGGCCACTAACCACGTCCTCATGGGCGATAAGGGATTCGAACCCCTGACTTCCACCTTGTAAGGGTGGCACTCTAGCCGCTGAGTTAATCGCCCGCGGAAAGCCGCACGATTGTAACCCCGAATCGCCGCGAAACGTAGACCAACGCCCACAACACCAGCCGATTCCCGCATTTCCCATGCCGGACGGTTCGAGGGGAAAAGGAGATGGGTGGGAGGGTGCGGGAGGGCGGGAAGAAACTCTTGCCTGCCGTGAGCGCAGTCGAACGAGGGGCCTGATGTGGTTCCTCTTGCCCCTCCTGCATTGCATCTGAATTTGATTTAAAAATCCCGCCCAAAAACTGTCCACCACCCAATTGAACTTCTTCTCAAACAGGACTTCACTACTCCCCCTTCGCCTCCCTCGTCATCAAATCCGTCAGCGCATCGATCGCATCCTTCCCCTCAAACAGCACCGCGTGCACCGCTGCCGTGATCGGCATCTCCACCTCGTGCCTCACCGCCAGCGCCTTTACCGATTTCGTGGTCGGCACCCCTTCCGCGATGCTATCCATCCCTTCCAGAATGTCCCTCAATTTTCTCCCCTTGCCGATCTGCTCGCCCACTGTCCGGTTTCGTCCCTCGGGACTCACACACGTCGTCACCAGATCCCCCATCCCCGCCAGCCCATGAAACGTCGATTCCACCGCT
>CAZCKE010000551.1:0-2539 GCA_964499005.1 uncultured Tepidisphaeraceae bacterium | reverse complement strand
GACATGATTCCGACCGGAGGAGTGTGGAATGGGCCCCACGGTGGTGGGCATGGGCTCTTTCGGGCGGGCGATTGAGATTTGGAACGGGCCGGAATCGGTAAGCGAAATAGGAGCGCTGGGGAGTAAACCGAGCAATTCCGATTTTTCCGAATCCGGCAAGCCGGGCCAGGTGTCCTCAAGGCTGGGCTGGATAAACAGCACAAGCGTGCCGCCGCGCGAAACGTATTGAGTCAGGCGATGCGCGGTCGGCTGATCGGGCCACTGGGTGATGATGGCGGCAAGCAGGTCTTGATCGTCTTGTAGATCGGAGCCGGGTCGCAGAACAATCGGCCAGGCCGGATTAGTTCCCTGGCTGGGATCGAGGGCGAGGCGAAGGATCGCATCGGCCTGACGATTGATCGGCCCCAGATCGAGAACTCGAGCCGACTGCGGCGCGGGAATTCTGACAAGCTGGCTGCGCGTGGACGCCCAGGCCAAGGCGTCAGGGGTTTGCAAAGATGCCGTGATTACCAGCCATGATGGAGTCGAAAAGGAATACGGGATTCGCACCGAAGCGCGGCCGCCGGCATCGAGATGCGCCATCGGCAGGTCGGGATGAGCCAGCGGCTTCTCCGGAGCATCGGCGCTGGAGATGGCAAGATTCATCGCGCGCGAATCTTGTGCGCTGCCGGTAAGTTCGACGGAGATGGCCCCGCCAATTCCCAATCGCGGCTGGGGCGGCTCGGCTGAGACGGCCGTGATCACCGCCGGTGGGCGATCCGCGGGATGCAGATCGATCAGGACCGTCTGCCCATCCGGCAGATCGGGAAGCGCCCGAGGGAATTCGCGGCGCTGAAGATCGCTCAAAACAATCAGCCATTTGTGGTCGGCGGTTTGACGCTTGAGCGCATCAGCGGCGGAATCAATTCGATCGACCAGCGGAATGAGCGCGGGCTGGGGTTTCAAGGGACGCCAGGCCGCTTGGATCGCCGAAGCGCTTTGGAATCGCTCGGGTTGATCGGAGGGCTTGGAAGTAAAAATGGCCACCAGCGCCCCGGAAAGATCCTGTGCCAGAAGCTGCTGGGCCGCGGCCTGAGCATTGTTCAGCGGCGTCGATTGCCGGTCCTGAAGCTGCATCGAATAGCTATCATCGATCACGATGGCGGCGACCATTGAATTGGAACCGGCCCAGCCCGCCGCCAAACGCCGCGCCGGCTGTGAAACAGCCCAGATCAGCAATGCCAACAGCAAAATGCGGCACGACAGCAGCAGCCAGCGGTTGATGCGCCGTCGCGCCGCCGTTCGCTGAAGGCTGGATTTGATGAAGCGAAGCGTGCTGAAAGGCACCACTTTCGATTTGCGGCGAAACAGCAGGTGCAACAGGATCGGCAGGCCCGCCAGCGGCAGCGCCCAAAGAGCGGCTGAAAAGAGAAATTCGAGGCCGGTCATCGCAAACTATTTCCTGCGGTTGAGCAACTGAGCCAACGCTCGATCGTAAGGCTGATCGACGTTCATCAGGTGATATTCGATGTCACAATCGTTGGAGGCCCGGCGGATCGCGGAGAGATGTTCCGCGACCTGTCCCACGTAGGCCGCGCGTAAATCCCGAGGATCGATTTGGAGCTTTTCATCGGTTTCGGGATCGGCCAGCGTGACGGAACGATCAAATCCCAACCCGGTCTCGGCTTTATCCAAAAGATGCAGAATGATCCCCTGATGTTTGCGGTAACGAAGGTGCTGCAGCGCGCGGGTTAGTTCCGGAACATCCAGCCAGAGATCGCTCAGGATGATCACCAGGCTTCGGCGCGGCAGCCGCTCAGCCAGATCGTGTAAATGGCGGGGAAGATCGGTCGTTTTGCCAACCGCCAATTTCTCCAATGCTTTGAACAGGCGATCCAGGTGCGAAGGAGAAGAGCCCGGAGGCAGATCGATCCGGAGAGAATCGTCAACCGCGGCCAGGCCCGCCAGGTCCTGCTGCATGGCCAGCAGGTAGGCCAGGCAAGCGCAAAGCCGCCGGGCGTATTCGATCTTGTCGGCGAAGGTCATGCTCGCGCTGTTATCCAGCAGCAGTGTCGCTCGGAGATTGGTCTCCTGCTCGTAGAGCTTGATGTAATGGCGATCGCTCCGGGCGTATGCCTTCCAATCCAGGTGGCGGAGTTCATCGCCGGGCGAATATTCACGATGCTCGGTGAATTCGACGGAGAATCCACGATGAGGGCTCTTATGCTGCCCGGTGATGAGGCCCTCAACGACCTGGCGTGCCATGAGCTGCAGCCTGCTCATGCGGGCGGCGTCGGATGGCGCGAAATATTTGTAATGAATCGGCATGGCCGGAACGATCGCGGCATCAACCGGCGGCAAGTGTCAAAAATTCAACTCGCATGCCGCCGTACGTTCTCGAATCGTAACGGCGAAGAAGAGGAGCGGATAGGTCTTGGCCTCCGGCAAGATACAATTCGTCGTTCTCATCGTGGCGAAAGATAATGACGGCACCAGGAGCAAGGTGGCTTTGTGCCAGCGCCCCCATCAATCGCCGCAAGTCGTCCGGCCGCTCGGTCAA
>CAZCKE010000550.1:0-2561 GCA_964499005.1 uncultured Tepidisphaeraceae bacterium | reverse complement strand
TGCTGGCTCGAGACGCCAAGGACGCTCGCGCGGTCGCCAGCCATCTTCATCAGTTGATACACTCTCTGTGTCATGATTCGAATCATCATAAGATGTGGCAATCGTCGGTAATGGGCGTTGTAAACCGATCCCTTAGACATCTGGAGGGAAAGAACGGCGATGGTCGGCTTCAGGAGCACTTCCAGAGCATGTTTAATACCTTGAATGAGTTGCTTCCAAAGAGCGATTGGCAGATCAAAGAAGTGAATCGCATCGACCAAGCGTCAGAACGATTGAAGCAGGCTGACGATAAGATAACCGACGGTACCTGGGTTGATCCTCCGCAGTTGTCACAAGAAATACCAGCATCCCAGAAACTGCTGGGATCAGGTACCTCCATCCCGTCGGATAGCAAACAGTCGTCCCATGACGAAATTGCAAAGATGGCGTTCTCCCTTTGGGTGAAGAAGGGCAAGCCGGATGGAGAGCATGCGGCACGCCAGAATTGGCACGAAGCCGAGCAGATCGTGAGGGAATCCCACAAGTAACTCGGGGATTCCGGGCTGCTTGACGAAGCTAAATAGGAGTCCGTGATTCGGGAACATCGAACTTCCGTTCAGCCGCGACCCGGTAGGCCATTGAATCATTGTAGCGAACAGTTTTCGCGGCGCAGATTACAGGCCAGCCGTAATGCTGAGATCTCTTGGCCGCTCGACAACGGGCGCGCGCGGATTTCCATGTTGAGAAGGCTGATTGAGTCCGATGCCAGCTTTTATGTCATGCAAAACTGATAGGCCGCTAGATGTCGACGCCTGCGTTGTTGGAGGCGGGCCCGCGGGATCCGCATCTGCGTTGCGCCTTGCCAAGCTCGGGTACAGAGTTCTCCTTGTGGAAGCTCAGGACTTTCCAAGACCTCATGTCGGTGAGTGCCTCTCCAGTGGTGTTTGGCCTGTGCTTGATTTGTTGGACCTGCGAAAAGCTATATCGGCGGAACACTATCTTTCTATTCCCGAAACTTGGGTCCTGTGGGCTGACGGACATCCTGAACTCGTGAGACAGCGCGGACGTGCCGAAGCTGTCTCGATCAACCGAAGCTCATTCGATTTTCGTCTTCTGAGTGCAGCACGGTCAGCCGGCGTCATAGTTGTTCAGCCCGCGCGCGCGCGCGGTCAAGGACGGACCGGTCGGATGGAATGTATTGGTCGACGCTCCTAGTGAGAGACTGTCACTGCGGACTCGATTTCTCATCGACGCCAGTGGGCGACGGCGGTTCCTGTCCGGTCGCCGCAAGACGATTTCGTCGCCGACTCTTGCAATCTGTGGTTATCTGCAAAATCACGGCCTGACAGCCCAACTGATAGCGGCCTTCGCAGATGGCTGGATCTGGGCGGCACCCGTACCAGGGGATCGGGTGAGCGCAATGGTTTTCGTGGATCCCGACTTTCTGCGAAACTCGTGTGACATGCCACTCGAGTCCTTCTACTTGCACCAATTGGCCCGAACTGAATTGTTGAACAATATTTCAAGATTACCGCTGTGTGATAGGGTAGTCGCCCGGGCGGCAACTTCGGATTATTCGCTTGACCCCATTGGCGAAGATTTCATAAGAGTTGGCGATTCGTGTATTTGCCTGAATCCGCTTTCGTCCACGGGTGTGGAGCGCGCCTTGCAATCGGGATGCACGGCCGCGACGGCAGTCCACACGATGATTTCACGGCCGGATCGCACAGAACTTTGCTTGAAGTTCTACCGCGATCGCCAAGACGCCGCCGTCTCCAGTCACACCGTCTGGTCGGCCACGCATTTTAACAGCGTCACCCGCTTCCGCGAGTTTGGATTCTGGCAGGCTCGATCCCGATTGCAAGAAAGAGACGCAGATGAATCCGCGCCCACGCTGCCATCTACCGGATCACCGGTCAAAACGAAGGCGGTCAGCATCGATACGCGTGTACGCATTTCCGACAGGCTTCGCTTCGTTGAGAGCCCCTGCATTGTTGGAGACGAAATTCGGGCCCATCCAACCCTTCTGCACCCACATCTTGACCGACCCGTCGCGTTCATCGACGGAATTGATCTAAACCAACTCTTGAACTGGCCTTGTCCATCTTCTGAGACGCCACGATTTGAGAAATTGTCCGAATTGATAACACAATGGTCTCAGCATGTTCCCCTCGAACGCGCGATGCGCATTGTGGCCTGGTTGCTCGAAAAAGAGATCCTTGAGCCGATATTGTAAGAATTACCGGCCGGAGCACGGCGCGGAGCGATAGGCAGGTCTGATTGCGTTTATTGTTTGCGGTCACAAAACCCTCGAACCCTCCGTTCAAGCTGAAACTGCCGGCGCCGCTGAGAACCACTCGGGCCGACAGCGTGAAAGCCGGGCGTACGCTTGTAAACAGTAGTGCAGCCAACCACGGATAAAATCACATGCATTACGTCCGCCTGCGAGCACCTCATGGTTGCAACCGCCTTAGCACAGATAGCGCGCCCAGCAAGCGCTACATGGTGCCTTTCCGTGCACGTTGCCTTCCGCCAGCTAGTCAATTTTCCTTCTTCGGTTCATTCCCGCCCGAACATCCCCC
>CAZCKE010000549.1:0-2562 GCA_964499005.1 uncultured Tepidisphaeraceae bacterium | reverse complement strand
ACAAGATAAAACCCATGCGAGTGCAACTTCGGCACGCAGGGAGCATCGCAGAGTTGCGATAAAGCCATTCACTTGAAAACCAATCCGTGGACGAGATTACGGCACCGCGGTTCGACAAAACAAGTCGTTTCTTGGGCCGCTTGGGTGGAGTCTCCTGACATCGTCTCCTACTTGCCGAAAGGGCAGATTCACGCAAGTCCCAAAAATGAAAAATCCGTGACGAAACTCTCATCGCCTGTTTAGGTGAGGTTCATTTCACTCTGCTTCAATGCCCGCGATACGAAATGGCACAAGCCGCTGCGTCACGAACCAAAACAAATTATCAACAACATCCAACAATGAAACTAACTCAAACCAAACTCACCTTCACCGCCTTCGCCGTAATCATCACTTGCGGCTCGCTGGCCTAAGCCCCCGAACCAGTGGCGGTTCCTTTTTTTAAGCGATCCCGGCATCGCACCTCATGGCGGACCGGCCTGTCATTGTTCCTCCTCAATGACTCCCGTCATCCGACACGTTTGGACGCAACGTGCTTGCTACAAAAAAAGGCATTCCTCTCCAATAGCCTTGGAGATCGCCTGACAAAATTCAGTAATCGAATTGACAAAACATTCGATTATTTTTCGTTCCTCGCAGTCCCATAAATTTTCCACCCGCCGTAGCAATACTGATAACCGCATCCCCCGAACCCCCGTTAAAAGCGCGCTAAACCAATTAAATGTTAGGGCCGACATATTTGGTGCACCTCGGCCTTCGCGCCTGTGACGTCAACGCCTTCAGCATCAAGGCGATTGCCTCATGCGGCCGGGCCAATGGAGATTCACATGAACGGCAACCTTCGCCCAGCGCGCATTTTCTCGGCGATCCTCATACCGTTCCTGTTGTCTGTCGGCTTTATGTCGCAAGCCCTAGCAGCGGGTAAAGAAGAGGCTTCGTCTCCGCCAACCTCTCGAGAATCCGCCCCAACGTCACGCTCCTCACAAATCGACCCCGAAGTGGCGGCGAGAAACAGCCACACTCCGGGCTATCGGGCCAACACTTCCGAAGACTATTCGAGTTTGAGCCTCGAACAGTTGATGCAGGTGGAGGTCACCACCGATACGCTGACACATACTCAGCGCCAGCTCGTCCCCGCGGCGGTCACTACCGTCGATCGCACGCTGATTGACCAGCAAAACCCCAGGACCGTCAACGACATCCTGGGCATCTATGTGCCCAATTACCAGAGCTCGGAGCATCCTTTCGAGGAACCCAGCAACGGCTTCCGCGGCATCATCGGCGACAGCAACACCAAGTACCTCTTTCTGGTCGATGGCCGGGAAATGAACGAGCGGACCCACGTGGGTGTCACCACCGAGCAGGACCTGTACCTGACCGGCGATATCGAACACATGGACGTCGTTCGCGGGCCCGGCTCGGCAACGTACGGTCCCGGTGCGGTCGCTGGCGTCATCTCACTGCAAACCTACAACGGTCTGAACTTCCAAGGCACCGAAGTCGACGCCAAGGCCGGCGAAATCCTGGACTTCTACACCGTCGAATTCAAACACGGTGAAAAACTGGGGCCCGACTCCGGCTGGTTCCTATATGTCGGCGGCGCACAAGTCACCGGCGCCGACGAGGCCCATGCCCCGATCGTCAGCGGGCAGAATTTCACGGCATCCAACGGCGGCACCGTGCAGGCAGGTCACGGCATCGATCTCCCCCTCACTCGCGAAGGCGCCGAGCCCAACAACCAACCCCAGATCAAATTCCATTTGGAATACGACGGTGGCGGATTCACCGCCTGGACGCGCTTCACCCGTAGCGGCGTCACCCAGGATCAGATCGATCGAACCTATGCGGTCTTCCCGACCGGCTTCCAATTTAATCTTCCCGCGCCGCAAAGCATCATCGACGTGGCTCAGTGGACGACATTCGCTGGCTACAAAATGCAGTTGAACAAAAATCTGGACTTCGATGCCTCCACCAGTTTTGACGACACCGAATATCAGCGCACCAACTTTGGCCCAAGTGTCATCGACAACCACGGCGAAGACAAATGGATCAGCAAGGGCCTGTTGAACTGGCAGATGTGCTCAACCAATCAGTTGGCCGTCGGAACGGAATTCGGCTGGTACTGGCTGGATCAACCGACGATGTTCTTGGGCCCCAGCACCCCGGTCAATTCCAATATCGCCGGCGCGCCGGGATGGACATCGTACATGCTCTCCTTCCTGGCCGAAGATCAATGGCACTTTGCCGAGCAATGGACGCTGTTCCTCAGCGGCCGCGCTGACAAGGACCGCTTCACCAATTGGCTCTACTCCCCCCGCGGCGCGCTCGCCTGGCAACCCGACGACAAGGACACGCTCAAAGCGATCGCTTCCCAGTCGCTCCGCACCAATACGGAAGAATTTCTCTACACCAACTGGGTGGCCACTCACTCTCCGTCCGATCCGGAGAATATGAGAAGCCTGGAACTGCGCTACGAACGGCAGCAAAATTCCAATCTCTTCTTTGCCGGTTCCGTCTATTACAACCGCCTCGAAGCGATCAACTGGAATAGTGGGTTGCACGTCC
>CAZCKE010000548.1:0-2570 GCA_964499005.1 uncultured Tepidisphaeraceae bacterium | reverse complement strand
TGAACCATTCAACGTATGGATTTAACCAGAAGCCCATGACCCAGCTCCCTCCCGTGCAAAAATTTGTTCGCCTTCTCCTGCGCATCGGCCGTATTCAGCCCCGCAAACACCATTGGCAGCATCACATTCTCTAGCGCCGTCATCACCGGAATCAGATTGAACGTTTGAAAAATGTACCCAATCTTGCGGCATCGCATCCACGCCAGCTCATACGCATCCAGCTGCGCGATATCGACTTCGTCGATGTAAACCTTCCCCTCCGTCGGCTTATCCAGCCCTCCGATCATGTTAAACAATGTGCTCTTCCCCGACCCCGACGGCCCCATGATCGAAATATATTCCCCCCGGTTGACCGAGATCGTCACGCCTCGCAACGCCTCGACAATATCGTTTCCCATGCGATACGTGCGCTTCACGTCAATTGTCCGAACCGTAAATTCGGTGATCGACTCCGGAGACGACGGCATTTCCACAGATTGCGTCATGATCCCTTTCTCCAAAACGTTCTAAGCCTCCACGCGCATCGCCTCAATCGGCTGCATTCGCGCCGCTTGCCACGCCGGATAAACTGCTCCCGCCACCGTCAACCCCACTCCCACCACCACGCAAAACAGCACCCGCATCACGATTCGCTCCACCTGCAATTCGTTCCAGATGAACGCATGATAATTCACCCATGCCGTCACAAAGCTCAACCCTAATCCCGCCGTCACGCCGATGATCGTGCCGATCACGCCCTGAAACAGGCTCTCGATCAAAAACAATTTCACGATAAAGCTGTTCAGCGCCCCCAGACATTTCATCGTTCCGATTTCCCGGAACCGCTCTGTTACACTCATCAGCATCGCGTTGAGAATGCCGACAAACGCCACCATCAGCGCCAAGCCCAGCAGCCACCGCGTTTGCAGCCGATCCGCCTGAATATCCTCCTCCGTAATAGGCATCCCCCTGGCGGACATCAATTGTTCGAGTTCCTGCGCATCCGCAAACTGCTGATGTCGATCATTGAATGCACTTTGCTGATTCGCCAATTGTTGCTTGATCTCCGCCAGGCCCGGATCGTTCGGCGACCGCGCCTCCAGATCCCGCTGGCGCTGCGCTGTCTCCGACATCTCCGTACCCAACTTCGTCCGCAGCGCAATCAATCGATTATGCCACCCGCGCATCCCGTCATTGATCGCCTGCGTCGCCAGGATTGACGTCAAAAACGCCAATGCCAGCACGATCCCGCTGGTCACCAGCAAGCTCCGGCTTAGCCGCTGGCGAATGCTTTTGTATGCGATCTCCACCGCCTTGCTCAGCGGCAAGACGATCTGCCGCCCCACGCTCTGCGAAGATGGAACCGCTGCTGACATTCCTATTTCGAATCCTTGTCTTTTGAATCTCGCTTACGAATCTGCATCCCGATCAACCCCTTGCGCGTCAGCGTCTGTAGAAACGTGATCGTCGAAACCTCTGCCTCCCGCTCCGACAAGTGATACCGCTTGGCCAGTTTCCGGATGATTCGATGCACGCTCGTCTTCCCGTCGATGCTTTCCCACACCAACGCGCCTATTTGATCCAGCTCAAACGTCTTGGTCGCATCTGCCGGCATCCGAAACAACCGGCTGATCTTGCTTGCCTGCTTCAACGGAATCGTGAGCGCAATGCTTCCATCCTCCCGCCGCGCGCAAGTCGGAGCCACTAACTGCGCAGGCCTGCTCGCCAACTGCTCCGCCCGGCTCAATCGAGGTTTACTTTTAAGAAACAGCATACCGACTCAATCTTCCGTATTTTGTGCTCCCGCCCATCCCACGCTTTCCGCCACTTTTCTCACCAACCCCTCGTCTGTCCCCTGCAAGATCACAATCCGATCCCGCGCCGCGTCGTGCAAAGCGTAAGCCGCCCACTGCCGTGCCAATCTCCACGCAAAGAAAAACCGCTTTCGGCGTCCCATGATGCCGCGCCGACCGCCCAGTTCCACGTCCCCCGTCTTATTCAGTGTAATTGATTCCACCTCTCCATGGGCACGATAATGCTTCCTCTTTCCCTTCTGTTCCCCACACAGCCATTGATCCAGCGTCTTCCGTTGTAACGCCAGCTCCGCCATCGCGATCTGCCGAATCTCCACCTGCTGCTTTTTCCCCGCAAACCGCAAACTCAAATCCCCCGCATTCATCTTCTGCTCCACCAGTTTCATTTCGCTCGGAACCTCACAACTCAAATCAAACACCGACCACGGCCGAGGCTGCGCTTCCGAAACATCCGCCAGCCCCGGCAGCACCATGTCCCGCAAAATTCTCTCCCGTCGATGCGCATGATGAATCACCACCACCAGCCTTCGCGAAATTCGACTGAACCCCACCCACACATCCCGCCCCGGCGGCCGCGGCTCCGTATACAGCGTCGATTCCTCCCAGTTCTCCCCCATCTCCAGGGGCTCCGCCTCGTCCGCCGCCAGCGATCCTACCTCATCCCGCAGCGCCCCCCTTACCAACTTGGCAATATGCGACTTCTTCTCCCGTGGCGTATTCCACCGAATCCCCAGTCTCGGCCGATGCAAATCCGCCATCAGCACATATCCCGCCGCG
>CAZCKE010000547.1:0-2574 GCA_964499005.1 uncultured Tepidisphaeraceae bacterium | reverse complement strand
GCATCGCTTCGGGCAATCCGGTCCAGTCCTTCGGCGGCAATCCGGTTTTCGCCAACACATATCTGGGTGACGGCGCCTCGCGCAAATTTGTCTGGTTCGATGCCGCCTACGGCAAATGGACGCTCATTCATAACGGCACCTGGGAGCTCAGTGGCACCATTGGCAAGTTTGACAATCCGTTCGCCCTTTCGCCAATGGAGTTCGACCTGGATTATGTGCCCGAAGGAGCGGCTTTGCAGGCGGCTTATCAACTGAACGATCAACACGCCCTGCGATTCACCGGGGCTTACTTCGTGCTGGACGAGTTGAACCCGCCAACCGGCGCCAACCCGAGCCCGTCCCACGATCCATTTATCGCCGGTGCGCAGCTCTTGTGGGAGGGCAAGTGGACGCCCAAGTTCGAAAGCTCGCTTGGGGCGGCCGTTTTCTCTATCAATGGGGCCAGGAATCTGACCGTTTTTCCCACAACCGCCACGTATATTGCCCCCAATACGCTGGTTTCCACCGGTCACGCTGCCGATCGTTGTCGCGAAGATTCCACCGTTGGTTGCCGCATTACCGGCTGTGCCCGTCACCCAGACGTTGGTGCCATCGGTGACAGCGCCGCGGGGATTATTACCCGTGAAATCGGTTCCGAGGGTTGTCGTGGTGTTCGGTGTGCCGGTTGATACAGGAATGATTCCGACGACGCGGGGGGCCACGGTTGAATTGGTGCCTGCAATGGCGGCCGTTCCCGCGTTGGCATCATAGCCGGTCAGGGCAATAAACTGCCCATTAGGCGAAACGGTCAATTCCCCCTCGGACGTCGCGGTGCCGCTGGCTGTGAGGGCATTTCCCAGCGCCGTCGTCGAAGGCAACGCTATTTGTTGCACGAATGTACCGCTGGTCGTGTACTCATCAACAAAAACCGCCGTCGCCGCGCTGGTCAAGGCATTGGAACCGTTGGCCCCGACTTGGTAGACCACCAGATCGCCCGCCGATATCGCCGCAGCATGTGTTTCCGCGGCCCACAACCCCGTTACCGCCACGGCGGCAATCGGAGCCTTCAGCGACATATTCAAACCAATGGATTTCAGTTTCCGTCGTTCGAGAATGGACATCGTCCCCAGCCTTCCTTGATTACGAATCTGCACTAAACCCCTTTTCTCCCCAAGGCACATACCCCGGGTTCTTCGTCAACGGGAAGATAGAAACCACCTGTGTGGATTTCGTTAACGGAATACTCATTTATGAAAAATAGATTATGAAGATGTACGAGAGATTCGTTAACAAAACTAAGTGTGATTCTTAGATCGGTGCTCAGACTCGCACGCAACGATCCTCTGGTCCTCAACGGATAGTTCAAATGATGGATGCCAGGCCTGAAGTTCGGCACGCCGCGTTACTCAACGAGGGGAATCGTCCCCAACATGCCGGCCGTCACGAGGAAGCTGCCAAACGAATTTTGGAATTATTTCGGGGAAAACCATGCGATTCCAAAGGCACTTCCACACCGGGACACGACCGCGAAAAACCAGGAGAAAACGGCCACGGAGTCAAGCTGATTCGCGCCGCTATTGAAATGCGGGGCATTGGGCATGCGGTCTATCACAACAATTTGGGCTATGCCCTCACGTTGCTGGAGCAAATTGAAGCCGCTGAAAAAGAATACCAGACGGCGGTCAGCTTGGACTGCAATCTCGCACTGGCCTGGATTAACCTGGCCATTCTGCACCGCGACCGAGGCCGAACCAGCCAGGCAATTGATATCTTGAAAAAAGGCGCGCGACTATGCTCGGATCGACCCAAAATCATTCAGGAATTGGGAAATCTGCTGATTGCCACGCAATGTTTTGAAGAAGCCGCGGCGACGCTGGAGCAGTTGGTGCAAATCGACCCGCAAAATGGGCCGGCCTGGACCAAATTGGGCGCCATCTACATCGATTTGGGACATCGCGAGAAAGCGATGAAGGCAACGATTGCGGCGCTCAAGTGTGATCCGGACCAGTCGATTGCGAAATACAATCTTTCGATCGTATTTCTGGAAATGGCTGCTCCTCACGAGGCGGAGCAATTGCTGCTGGCGGCGCTGGACGACCCACGGATGGCTCCGGCGGCCTATGGAAATCTGGGAAACGTCTATAAAGATCTGGGATACGTCGATCTGGCGCTGGACTGCTTTGCCCGATGTCTGAATTACGGCTCGCAACTAAACACTCACAGTAATTTTCTTTACACACTGCTGTACGACGAAAGCCAGGACGATCAGGAAGTGGCCGATGAGCATCGGCTGTGGGCGAAGCAGTTCACCGAGCCAATGCGCCCGGCAATCATTTCACACGACAATGACGCCGATCCGCGGCGTCCATTGAGGGTCGGTTATGTATCGGGGCACTTTCGCGATCATGCCGTCGCGCTTTTCAGCGAGCCCATGCTGGCAGCACATGATCCAGCGAATGTCCAGGTTTATTGCTATTCATGCACCTTGGCCAAGGACCATGTGACCGATCGATTTCGCTCGCGCGCACACCAATGGCGGGACGTGCACAGCATCGACGCCACTGCTTGCGTCGAATTGAACCGCGACGATAGCAA
>CAZCKE010000546.1:0-2589 GCA_964499005.1 uncultured Tepidisphaeraceae bacterium | reverse complement strand
CCGCCGTCGGAGCCGTCGAGAGAAAGCCGGGGGCGCTCATGCCACGCCCACCTCCTGTCGTCAGCTCCGCGGCGATCGGTTGCCCGCACGAGAAGCACACCGACGGCTGCCCCGGCGTCGCCATCGTGCTCATGCCACACGACGGACATCGGATCTGCACGACGCCCCCGCTGCCGGGAGGGGACCCGAAGGCCGGGCCGGAGTCCGCGGCCGCCATCGCGGGCTGCCCGCCGTACATCGCGACACCCGGAGGCGTCGCCCCCGCACCTCCCAGGATACCGACCGGCGCCGTCGCCGCCATCGGGTCCGGCAAGCCCGCCTGCATCCCGTATCCGCCGCCGCCACCTGGAGGCGGCCCGCCGTATCCGCCCGGGGGTGGAGCGCCGTACCCGCCTCCCGGCGGCATCCCGTATCCCGGCGGCGTGACGGGCGTCGGCGGCGGGCCTCCTCGCCTTCGGCCGCCGCCCCCACCGCGCAGAAGCACCATGACGAGGAGCACGATGACGATGAGCAGGCCCGCGATCCCCGCGATGAGCGGCCAGGAAATCGGCTTCTTCGTCGCCTTGAGCGTGAGCACCGACCTCTCGTCGACTGCCGACGCGCGGTGCGCCTTGTTGTCGTACACGACGACGTGCGTGACCATGTTGTCCGCCGTCCCCTCCAGCACCTTGTCGTCGTCGGGCACGTTGAACGTCACGTAGCCGTCGCCGGCGGCCAGCGCAGTGCCCAGCATGTGCTGGGCCTGCAGCTGCTGCATGGCCTTCTTGGCGACCTCGGGGTCGCGGTTGCTCGTCTGCTGAGGGTTCGGCCGCGTGCCCGCCGGGATGAAATAGGACTCCGCCCGCTGCTTGTCGCCTCCCCAGCAAAAGTCGCCGTACACGGTGAACTGACCGCCGGGGTAAAGCGGGTTGGCCTGGGCCTCCTGGGCCGTCTTGGCGAAGTCGACGTCGAGCGGCCACTGCGTCGGGTCCATGCCGAGCGGGACCTCCTTGAACGTGCCGTCCGGCGCGATGGTCGGGTGCGTATTCTCGAAGACGAGGTTGAACGTCTGCTCGACGCTCGTGTTCACGCAGCTCATCGTCCAGTGGACGAGCCACATCGCGTTGAAGCGCGTCCTCACGAGGCCCGAGATCGTCTTGGCCTTCGACGCGCCCTGGCCGTCCTGCACGATGTCGAAGAACCCGCCGATCTCCGGGTTCGCGAGGGCCTGCATGAACGTCGCTTCGTTGTTGCGGTAGATGTTCTCCGTCAGGCTGGCGGCGTTCGGCAGCCAGATCGAGACGACGGGGAGCGGCGTCTTGGGGAGCGACGTGTTCTCGGTCGGAAAGCGGCCCTGGTTGAGGTACTGATGAAAGACGTCGGCGTTGGGGCTCGCGCTCTCCGGGTCGCCGCGGCCGGAGCCGTTGGAGAGCAGCACCATCGCCTGGTGGAGCGGCACCGCGTCGGGCTGATCGGAGTTGCCGAGCGAGCCGAACGCGTCCTGCGTCATGCTCTTGATCTCGCTGAAGAGCGCGCGGTCGCGCCCGTGCGACGGCGTCGGCGACTTGAACTCGTTGAGCGCGTTGCCCAGGTCGGCCCGCTGCTTGTACGTCTTCCACTTGGTGTCCCGGACGACCTGCACGTCGTCGAAGAACATCAGGTCCATCAAGTCGTTTTGCTGCATCTGCTCGATGAACTCGTGCGCGATCGTGCGCGCGTCGCCGAAGCGCGATCCCATGCTGGCCGCCGCGTCGACCGCGACGAGCCACGCGGTGCCCACGTTGGCCTGGTTTTGCGCCTTGCCCCACTGCGTCTTGTCGATGAAGCGGGTCAGCTGGTCCTCGCCGGCGACCTTCACCAGGAGGTGGGCGTTCTGCTCCGGGAACGGGAAGGGATCCCACAGCGCGCCGGGCTTCTCGAGCTGCTCGCTCCAGCACGACAAGGTGCCCGCGCCGGATACCCCCGCGCACGGCTGCAGGACGTCGCTCAGGCGCTTGAACTGGATGACCTCGATGACCGTCGTCAGGACGGGCTTGCCGTTCTGCAGCCCGGTCCGCGGGTCGATGCGAAGGATGTGCGCCTCGGGCGCGGCGTGCGCGGGGCCGCCCGCGAGCAGCCACGCCAGCGACGCCAGCCAGGCCAGCGGAACGAGCTTCGAGAGAAATGATGGAGCGTGTAGTCGTCGGGCCATCTCGACGTCACCTGGTCGGTTGCGGGTCTCGTCCATGGCAAAGGCGGCAGGCGGTCAGACGCGGCCCAGCACCTTGACGATCGTCGTGAAGGCGCCGAAGCGAAGGCGGTCGCCGTCGCGCAGCTCGCGCTTGCCGTTGAAGCCGATGTGCTCGTCGTTGACGAACGTGCCGTTGGTGGAGCCCGTGTCCTCGACCACGACGGTGCCGCTCGCCGCGTCGATCGTCATCGCGGCGTGGCGGGAAGAGATCGTCGGGTCCTGCAGGCCGATGTCCGTGCGGTCGGCCGCGCCGAGGCGGCCGATGACGAGGCGGCCACCGGTGAGCGGCCAGAAGTCCCCGCTCGGGTTCGTGCCGAACGCGATCAGAAATCCGCGAAGCGCCCTCGGTGGAGGCGGCTCGCGCCCGGTGTCCATGCTCC
>CAZCKE010000545.1:0-2590 GCA_964499005.1 uncultured Tepidisphaeraceae bacterium | reverse complement strand
GACAGATCGGCGTCTTGAGCTGCGCCTGAAGCCGAGCGTGGTCGACGATGTCATCGTCGGCCAACGGCTGTTCGATCATCATCAGGTTGAGATCGTCGAGCGCGCGCAGGGCCGCGACATGGGCCGGGTTCTCGAGCAAGTAGGTGGAATTGGCGTCGGCCATCAGCAGGATGTCGGGCCAGCGCTTGCGGACGGCGCGCAGATAGTCCAGGTCACGGCCGGGTCCGATCTTCATTTTGATCCGCTTGTAGCCCTGATCGAGGTAGTGCTCGACTTGCTCGACGATACCCGCGACGGTTGGCTCGATGCCCAGGCTCACCCCCGAGTGGATCTCGCGGCGGGTGCCGCCCAGCGCTTCGGCCAGTGGGGTGTTGGTAACCCGCGTAAGCAGATCCCAGCACGCCATCTCCAGGCCGGCCTTGGCGAAATTGTTGCCGCGCACTTTGGACCAGGTGGCCGCGGCCGCACGGGCATCGTCGAATGGCTGGCCGAGCAGGCCCGGAATCAGGAAGTCTCGCAGGATGTGCCAGGATGTCTCGCTTGTCTCAGAGCAGTAGTACGGATCCGACGCACTGGCGCACTCACCCCAGCCTTCGGCGCCGTCCTGGTCGCGTACCCGGATCAGGATGTGCTCCAGGTGATCCTTGGTGTGGCTGGACGTGGTGAACGGGCGCACCAGCGGCAGCCGCGTCAGGTAGAGCTCTACAGATCGCAGCGTGTGGCTCATACGGTGCGCTCCAGCAGGTAACAAGGTTGGTCGGGATCGGCGCGGCTGAAGCCAACCGCCACGAAGCCAGCGCCGAACGCGGCCTGGAAGGTTTCGCGCAAGGCGGCCTGCCATTCGCGTGCGGCGTCCGCGGGGGCGTGCGCTTTCACGTCCGCAATGCGCGCCGGGATCTTGATGTGCACGTGGCGGGCCGCAGGTGGGATCGGGCTGAGACGTTCGACTCTGGGTAAGCCGAGACCGGCGACGACTTTGCTTTCGATGAGGTCGACGCCATCTGACCATGGAGCAGTACGGCCAGCGATCGGCTCGGCGGCTGTGGGCCATTCGGCGAGCAAGCGATCGGTCGCCAGGCCGGCGTTGAGCGTGTCGGTCCGCGGGCCATACATGTCGACTTCGTAGGTCCGACAGGTTGCCCCGAGAACGCCCAGGTTAAAGGCCGCGTTGCTGGCCTGCAGCGGATCGAACGCCCAGACCACCGCGTCCAGGCCCATGTCGCGCGCCCGACGTCGCTGCTCGAACTTGAGCAGCCGGCCGACCCCGGTGCTCTGGTGTGCTGGGTGAACGCCCGTGAGCTGTGAGTACAGGATCAATCGGCCCTTTACACGGCCGAGGAACGCGAAGGCGAAACCGACCAGGAGCGCGTTGGCGTCGAACGCTCCCAAAATCAATCCGCCGACCTTCTGCGCACCGGCCATCGTGGCCACGGGCAGCACGTAACCGTCTTCCGTAATCCCCCACGCGCGACGCTGCAGATCCTGGCATGCCCGCAACTCGTCCGCGCCGCGTACATCGCGGATCGTCACCGTCGCGTTCTGGGCATGCGAGACGGCGTGGGCCATGACGAGAGTTTAAGCGTTTCGCGCACTCAGGTCAGGGCAACGCGCTTTCTCGAGGAGTCTTACTCTGCGCAGAGATCGTCGGCGCCGAACAGGCCCGCCTCAGCCTGGCTCCGCAGCACCAGCAGGCGGGCGTATTGACGGGTTGAAAACGGATACGGCGCCATGGCGCGTGGCCGCCAACCGAAGCTGAAGGGGACATCGTGGTCGCCCGCGCCTTCGCCGTCGTGCGAGCCGGTCGCTGGTGCAACTGGCTGGGAGTTCATGGTCGAGTCCTCCTGGGCAGCAATCGTTCGTTCGTTCGAGACGTGAGTCCACGGTGCAGCTTCGACCGTGAAGGAGCGCCGAACGGACCAGGGGCGGACCTGGTTAACTCCTGAAAAAACATCGCCCCCGAAGGGGTCCCCTCTGGGGTCGACACTGTCTGTGACGGCGATGTCCCTCCCCGAAGGGGTCCCACTGGCGCAGCGGCCTCCGGCCCGACGGGGTCCCCGCCGGGGTCAGGTACCGTCAGTCAGTCGCTGGGTGGTGGGCACTCCAGGACATAGCCGAAGCCTGGCGCGCTGACGATGTACTGGGGGTGCTCCGCATCCGGTTCGAGCTTGCGCCGCAGGTGGCGCACATAGGCCCACAAGTAGTCGCGATCGTCCCGATATTCGGGACCCCAGACCTGCGTCAACAGCTCCGTGTGCGACAGCACCTTGCCCGCGTTCACGGCGAGCTGCTGTAGCAAGTGGAACTCGGTCGCAGTTAGTTTGACCACGTCGTCGCGTACCGTCACCCGTCGCCGCAGCAAGTCGATGGCGATCTCGCCACAGCGGACGACGGCCGGGGTCGCCGCGGGATTGCCTTGCTGGCTGCGCCGCAGGACGGCGCGCACTCGCGCCAGCAGCTCGGCCGGCACAAACGGCTTGCCCAGATAGTCGTCGGCACCCATCTCGAAGCCGCGCAGCTTGTCCACCGGCTCCCCGCCGGCGGGGAACATGACCCCCGGGGCAAGCCGGAACCCCACGATGCGGCCGCAGCC
>CAZCKE010000544.1:0-2592 GCA_964499005.1 uncultured Tepidisphaeraceae bacterium | reverse complement strand
TTGGATTGCCCTGACCTTCTACAGCGTTCGCGGCGTTCGAATCGCCGACGATTCACCCGCACTCATTTCCGCCGGACAATTCGAGCAGGCCGAAAGCCACATCGACTCCGCCCTTCGCACCTTTTCCCTTTTTCGCACCGCCAAGCTCCTGAGCCTTCATCATCTCGCCCAGCTTCGCCACGCTCAGCGCCGCTGGCGCGAAACCGCCGTCCTCTGTCAGGCCTTGCTCGAGCAAAAACTGGCCAATCTGCCGATCCTGGCCCGCACCGCGCTGCTGATCCTCTGCGATTCCATGCTCCATCTCGACGATCTCCGCGGCGCATTCGACGCCATCAACCGCCTTTACCGATATCCCTTGAGCCTGGGCGAGTCCCTGACCCTTCAGCTTCTCGAACTCGACTACGGCTCCCGCGTCGGCGCCTGGGAGTCCATGCTCTCCTCCGTCGCCCTCAAAGTGCAGCTCGCCGGGCTGATGCCCTCCGTCAACGCGGCTCGCGCTCAGGCCTACCTCTGCCTCGCCGCTCAAAAGACCGGCCGCGCCCAGTTGGCCCTCTGGCTTCGCCGCCGCAGCGAATTGCTCGCTGATCCCTCTGAAGTCGCGACTGATCGCCCCGTCCTTGCCGATATGATGCGCCAAACATGGTCCCTTGCTCCCAATCCTCAGCCCTCCGGGCCGACGCCTTGATCCTCATCAGGACTTGATAATGAAGAATTTCCAATCCCGATTGGCTCTGGCACTCGTTCTTTTCCTGGCAATTTCCATCAGCGCCCGCGCCCACGAATGGGACACCATCCCTCCTGACCCCGACGGCTCCGCCGCCCTCGCCGAGCAGTTCGCCGCGCTCGCTCATCAAACCCACCGTTCCCCAAAGGTCCCCCGTTCCCCCTGGCGGCAAAACGCCCCGCTTTTCCCCCCCCCCCCCCCTCCCAACCCCCACGGACCCCCGCTCCCCTCCTCACAACCCCCCCGGGCGCCAAACACCCCCGGTCCCCCCGGGCGCAAAGGGGCCCCCCTTTTCCCGGCCGCCGCCCTTTTCAATCCCAACGGGCCGCGCTTCGCTCGCTCCCTCGGTCAGGTCCTGTTCAATATCGATGACATCCCCGGCGCCATCGCCGCCCTCAATGCCTACCGCCAGCTCAAACCTGATGACCAGACCGTCCAGATTCAATTGATCGATCTTTACCTCGCCACGCGCATGCAGGGCGCTGATGCCAAGCTCGATTACCTGACCAAACTGCTTGATAAGCAGCCCATTCCTCCCGAGGTCCGCAGCGCCGTTGCCGTTCGCGCCGCCCGCCTGCGCATCGATCGCGCGCAGTCCGACCTAGCCCTGAAATTGCTCGACACCGCCCTGGCCCTCAATCCTCTCAACACCGAAGCCCTGCGGATGAAATTCTCTCTCACGCAGCCCACGTCTCTTGCTCTCGACCGTGTCAACCAGCTTCTGGCGATGCTCCGCGCCAATCCTGCCGATGCCGCCGCCGCTTCGCGTCTCGGCCAAGAGCTCGCCGCCCAGGGCCTGACCAATCAATCCCTCATCTGGTACAACTTCGCTAACACTCTCTATTCGCGCACTGGAATTCGTCCCGATGCCCAATTCGCCTTGGGCGCCGCCTCCGAGCTGGTCATCGCCAATCGTCTCGATGATGCGGCCAACCTCCTTTCGCAATACTTGAGTGCCGTCCCCGACGATCCCGCCGCTTGGTTCATCCGCCTCTCCGTTGCTCGTGCCATTTCCGCCGTCAACAAGGACGACGCCTCCGCCGCTGCTGAATCTACCGCCCAGCGCCAGGCCCAGATCGCCTTGACCAACCGCCTGGCCGGCATTCGCGCCGTCGCCGGCGATTCCTCCGCCACCACGCGCCCCATGAATTCCGATTCCGACTCCCTCGTCCCCGATTTCTCCGCAGATCCCGATCGCCTCCAAAAATCCGGACGCCTCGATCTGGCTGACGCCTACGTCTCTGCCGCCGCCTCCCTCGCCTGGTTCGATCTCTATTACCGCCACGATGCCGGCGCCGCCGATCCTCTCCTGGCCGTCCTCGGCAAGCTTCTTCCCGATAACGACACCCAATTGACTCGCCTGCGCGGCTGGCGCCAATACGTCGGAGGTGATTCCACCGCCGCTGCCGCCACTCTGGTCCCCATTGCCAGGACGGACCCCCTCTCCCAACTCGCCATCGTCCTGATCGATCTCTCTAATAAATCCGCTACTCGTCAGGCCGTCATCGCCAGCGCCGCCAAGCTCATGTCCGACAACCCTTCCGGACTTCTCGGTGCCGTGTTCTGGACCGAATTCTCCAAGCTCGGCATCAAGCTCGACCCCACTCCCCAGGCCGACGCCGTCGCAACCATCCTCGCCAGCGTCCCGCGCGATTTCTTCCAGATCATCGACCAGCCCCAGAGCTTCTACATCCTTCGCGCCGAACCCCTCAAATCCAGCTACCAATTCGCCGAGCCGATCCTCATCCGCCTCACCATCGAAAACATCAGCAACTATAATCTCGCCGTCAGCGACGACGGCACGCTTCATCCTGTCATCTGGTTTGATGCCCATCTTCGCGGCGCTCAGGATTTGGGCATCACCGGCG
>CAZCKE010000543.1:0-2602 GCA_964499005.1 uncultured Tepidisphaeraceae bacterium | reverse complement strand
CATTCTGTCCTCTCACCTCCTCCCCCGGTACGCCGGGGGAGGATAGAGGAGGGGGGCTCGCGGCTGGCGAGAAAAGCCCCCACCCTCGCCCCCCCCGGTGTACCAGGGGAGGGGAAAAGTGTCCGAGAATCACGCACATTAATTTAGGATTGCCTGGCGGCAAGTTCCGCCCATCGCTCGTAAAGACGCTCCACTTCATGCTGCGCCTTGGCCAGTTGTTCGTATGCCTCGTGCATTTTTTCATAATTCGCCGCGACCTGAGGATCGGCGACCCGCGCTTGCAGCGAAGCCACCTCAGCCTCGGCACGCCGGATCGTTTCTTCCATCCGCTCCAGTTCGCGTTGTTCGTTCCAAGTGAGGCGTTTCCGCGCCGGCTTTTCCACGCGCGGCGCGGGGGTTGGCGACTTCTTGGCCGCTGATTCCGGCTCAATCGCCGATTGGCAGGCTCGTTCCCACTGTGCCAGATCGGTGTACATAGTGGCATTCCCTCGGCCGTCCAACGCGAGGATATCGGTGCTGATTTGCTCCAGCAGATATCGATCGTGAGTGACCAGCATTAGCGCTCCGGGAAATTCTTCAAGACTGTTTTCGAGCACGTCGAGCGTGGGGATGTCCAGGTCATTGGTTGGCTCATCCAAGATGAGCACATCCGCCGGCCGCAGCATCAAGCGCGCGATCTGAACGCGCGCCTGCTCTCCGCCGGAAAGCTCGCTGACCGGGAGATCAAGCTGATCCGCTCGGAACAGGAACTTTTGCGCCCACGCGCTGACGTGCATCGAATTGCCCTGATAACTCAGGACATCTCCGGTCGGCGAAAGGGCGCGACGAAGCGTCTGGATCGGGTCAAGTTGCTGGCGATGCTGATCGAATACGACAACGCGAAGCAGCGGCGCGCGTACGATCTCGCCCCTGTCCGGCGCAAGCTCCTCGCTGATCAGCCGAATGAGCGTTGATTTGCCGCTGCCATTAGGCCCGAGCAGCCCCAGTTTCGTCTGCGGAGCAAGGGTAAAGCTGATGTCACGAAACAGCTCGCGATGGCCGAGCGTTTTGGCGACGTGCTTCAGCTCGATCAGTTTGCGCGTTTGCCGGCCGGAAGCGGTGAAGTCGATCGCGGCAGTTCCCTGTTGCGCATTGCGCTGGCGTAGATCGCCGAGTTCGCTCATCATCTCCCCCGCGCGTTCGATCCGCCCCTTTGCTTTGGTGGTGCGTGCTTTCGCCCCGCGCCTCAACCATTCGATTTCTCGTCGAACACCACTGGCGAGCGCTCGTTCGCGTCCCGCCTGTGCGGCCAGGAATTCTTCACGCTTGACCAGAAACTCGCTGTAAGGCCCGTTGTGACTCAAGAACCCGTCGGGATACGCGCGGCCCAGCTCGATCGTGCGATTAGAGACGAATTCCAGAAATCGCCGATCATGGCTGACGATCAAGGTCGCGAAAGACGGATCGGCCACCCGCGTTTCAAGCCAGAATATCCCCTCGATATCCAGATGATTGGTCGGCTCATCCATCAGCAGTAAGTCCGGCTCGCCGGCCAGCGCGCGCACGATGGCCAGCCGCTTTCGCCATCCGCCCGACAATTTATCAGTGACAATTGAAGGATCGGCGAAGCCTGCCCGATTCAGCGCCTGCTCGGCGCGAAGATGTCGTTCGTGTTCGTCCCGATGCGCGTCGATCGCGCTGGCGACGCAGTCCAGGCAGGACTGGTTTTCCGGGAAGACATCCTCCTGAGCCACGTAACTGACGCGCAGTTGCCGCCGCGCGACTAACTCGCCTTCATCCGGAGTTTCCCGGCCGGCAAAGATGCGCAACAGCGTTGATTTGCCCGACCCGTTGGCGCCGATGAGCCCGATGCGCTCGCCTTCGCTCAATCCCAGCGTGATGCCTGAGAACAATAATCGCGGCCCAAACGATTTGGCCAGGTTTCTTCCAGTCAACAGCATCCAGGAGAGCCTAACAGACCGCGGGATGGACGGCACGACCACCTTCGGCAAGCATGCGAATCGTCTGAGGCTTGGGCCCGTCTTCTTCCATCGCCTTCTTGCCTTCCGTGGGGGCAAGCAGCGCGTTGAGCTTTGCCATGTCTGGCACGTCCAAGAGCACATGGTCGCCGTTGTCATCGCAGCCACGCGATATTAGCTGCGTCCTCCGTTGTGTGCTGCACCGCGGCACAAGGGTATACTTGTATCCCGCCATGCGAAGCATGTGAAGCAGCGTTGCAACGATATGAGTTTTGCCGCGCATTGACGCGGAGATGTCGGCCGAGCCAATACCCGTGGAGTACGAGCGCATCGTTGACTCCGTCCCCGGATGGCTCATCACGATGGAGAGGTGACATGACCAAGCCAGCAAAAAACACGATTTGCCTTTGGTACAATGGCGGCGCCGAGGACGCGGCACGGTTTTATGCCAGGACCTTTCCCGATTCATCGGTTGGTGCAGTGCACCGCGCACCGGGAGATTTTCCCTCGGGCAAGAAGGGGGACGTGTTGACCGTCGAGTTCACCGTGATGGGCATTCCATGCCTCGGGCTCAACGGCGGCCCCGCGTTCAAGCACAGTGAAGCGTTCTCGTTTCAGGTCGCAACCGCTGACCAGGCCGAAAC
>CAZCKE010000542.1:0-2613 GCA_964499005.1 uncultured Tepidisphaeraceae bacterium | reverse complement strand
TGTAATCCGCTTCGCCATAGAGCCATTTGATGGCGTAGACCGCCGCTTTGCTGGTCTTGCCGGCGTTGGGATCGAATTGGCCCGGCTCGACAAGCCGGATGTAATTGGACTCCAAGGCGTGCCGGATGGCGGCGCTGAGGGTATTGCGGTTGGCGATCCGGGAGTAGTTCTGGATATGCTGGTAGGAAAGGGCCACCTTTTGCAGGCGATGACCCCATTTGTTTTGAAAGCCGATCGAGAAGCGAATGACCGATCCCACCACCTTGACCACGGCCAGCGTTTCCTTGCGGATGACGATGTCGAAGAATTGGTTGGGAATGTACGTGCGGTTGCCTTCGCCGGCGAAGAACCCCCGAAACTGCCGGGGGTCTTTGACATACCCCGGACGTTCGTCCCAGTTGAGTTCATAGACCCCGGAGACGGCTTCTTGCCCGCGCCGCTGCTGGCGGGGTTCTCGAACGCAGCGGACAAAATGCCCTTGGATCGCTTCCTGGAGCGCGGGGCGGATCATGCTTCGGCTGATGCCCGCGCGCTGGAAATCCTCATACGTCGCCAGATGCTGCACCCGCTGGGGATTGCCCTCCTCATCGCTCCATCCCAGCGTCAGGCGGATCATCAGCGCCACGACGCGGATGCACCCCCGGGAGCAGTGCGGCAGGCAAACGTCGAAGAACTGGTTGGGCGTGTAGGTCGTGTTGCTCGTCGGGCGCGTAAAGCCGGCGAATTCGCTGACCGGGGGGATTGAGTTTTGAGAAGTCGAATCGGAAGGCATGAACGTTATGGGCGAATCGCCGCCTCGATGGAGGGCCGGGCTTGCAGCGTCTTGTTCTCGATCAACTTGGCGTATTCGTAGACGAGGGTGTTGAGCACCATGCTTCGGCTGAGCCGCATCCGCTTCGAGAGATCGTCGAGATATTGCACGACGGCCGGCTCCAGACTGACGCCGGTGGAAAAGTGATTGGATTTGGATTTTCTTTGCATCGAAACGAGGTGAAGCGATTGAAATCGCTGTCAGGATTTTAACATGACCCGCGCGAACCAAAAGCGGCTGGTGTGGATAACGCGACGGGCAAGAGGAGATGTTCCCCTCTTGTGAGCTTGATGGTCATCGAAAAAATGTTTCCCCGGTTTCGCTTCAATGTTTGAGCCGCGCCAAATGTTTGAGTGAAACCATTTCCAACGACTTATCCACAGTTCCGGCATCGGCTGCGGCTTGCGCAGGGGAGTACCCATCGCGTATCATAAAAGACGTTGAACTAAACCGCTTCGCGGTGGGAAAGCCCAGAAAAATCCCTCCTTCCAACCGACAATTTTGAGAATCCCCTGCGAACGATAATCCAGTTTATCACTCGCATGGCATCTCAAGAGAACCTCGATTCAAACCATTCAAAAGAGAAGCAACTTCCGGCAATCATGGACGGGGCAGGGAAGTGGGGGTCGCTGCAAATTCTCCAATCGGTGCCGGAAGAGGAGATTTGGCTGGCCGGTCAGCTTTCGTCCCACACCCGCCGGGCGTACAAACAAGACGTCGGGCACTTCGTGCGGACGATGGGGATTCGCTCGGCGGATCAGCTTCGCCAGGTCAACCGCGCCGCCGTTGTCGCTTGGCAGAACCGGATGAAGGATCACGGCGTCAAGCCCCGCACGATCCGGCGGCGATTGTCGGCCTTATCATCCTTATTCGCCCATCTCGTGGCTCATCGCGCCGCCGATGCCAATCCGGTTCGGGACATCAAACGGCCACGAGTGAACCGCCAACAGGGAACAACGCGGGCTTTTTCTCCGAAGGAAGCCCGCAAGATTCTCGATGCCCCGGATGCCAACACCATCGCGGGCCTGCGGGATCGGGCAATCCTCTCCGTCGGATTGCAAGCCGGTCCGCGTCGCTCGGAGATCACCTCCCTGCGGCTAAGGGACTATCACACCAACGCCGGGTACAAGAGCCTGCACTTCATTCGCAAGGGTGGAGAGGATTTATCGTTGGCGATCAATCCGCAAACAGCCCAGCGCATTGAGGATTATCTCGCCGTCGCTGGACACGACGACGATCTGGATGGTCCTCTGTTTCGGCCCGTCCGCAAAAACCAACTCGCCGCTGAGCCCCGCCGACATCTGAATCCTCAGGCAGTTGATCGAATTCTCCGTAAGTACGCTCTCATGGTCGGCGCCGGCCCCGGCTACAGCGCTCACTCCATGCGCGCCACCTTCATCACCACCGCCTTGAACAATGGGGCCAGCTTGGAGGATGTGCAGCGGGATGTCGGCCACGCCGACCCCAGCACGACCAAGCTCTATGACCGCCGGGGATACAATCCGGAAAAATCCGCCTCCTTCTTCGCCACTTACTGATTGTTGGAATCCATTGTCAGGGAAGATTTCTGAGTTGGGTCAACCCAACTGCCGGTATTTCGGCTCGGTTGGCGGGATAGTAGGCGTTCATTGCGCTGGCAACACTATATGTTGTTGTACAACCATGAGGTTCGACCAAGCCCGCCATCGTCTTCTGCATGGTCCCTATCAGACGCCCCGCGTTCAGACGGGTCAGAAGATTCGCTGTATCTTGCGGGGCAACGTCCGCGTCTGCGGCTGGAAGCACGGCCGCATTCCCTGGCC
>CAZCKE010000541.1:0-2617 GCA_964499005.1 uncultured Tepidisphaeraceae bacterium | reverse complement strand
AGCACCGACATCCTGGAAGCCAGCGCTCTGGCGTATCTGGCGGCGATCAACCGGCTGCGCAGCCAGGCGACACGCGAACGCCAAGTCACCCAGCACACCGCGGTGTAGGAGGCATCATGGCCGCGACTCATCCATGCGTCACGCCCGAATTGGAAACGTTCATCGTCGCGCAACAGATGTTCTTTGTCAGCACAGCCCCACTATCGGCAAGTGGACGCGTCAACCTTTCGCCCAAGGGGCTCGATACCCTGCGCGTGCTTTCGCCTTCACGGGTGGCGTATCTCGATCTGACAGGCAGTGGAAACGAAACGGCGGCACACCTTAAGGAAAATGGGCGCATCACATTTATGTTTTGTGCATATCAGGGGCCGCCAAAAATTCTTCGGCTCTATGGCAAGGGACGCATCACGCGGCCTGGGGATTCGCAATGGGACGAGTTGGAACCTCTTTTTCCGACGTTGCCCGGCATTCGCCAGATCGTCATTGCCGACATTTCGCGGGTGCAAACGTCCTGCGGCTTTGGGATTCCTCTGATGCGATTCGAGGGCCATCGCGATCTGTTGACTGCGTGGGCAGAGAAGAAAGGCCAGGACGGGTTGGCGGAATACCGGGCGAAGAAGAATGCGATGAGTATCGATGGACTACCGGCGATGTGAACGCGGACCGTGTTTATCCGATCAATACTTCTTGCTTTGCGGTGGAGGCAACGCGCTTTTCCGGGGTCAAAATCCCCTGGAAATTGAGCGGATCGGCGGAAATCAGTGTGTGCCACCCCTCGCGTTGCGGCTCAGTCGGCTCGTCGAAGCGGGCCGCGAACCAGCGCTGGATTGTGGGATGAAAACCGGCCAGGGGCATCGCGATAGTATAGGCTCCCCCGCCGCGGAATTGCCCCCTGACCTTTCCACCTAAACCCGGTCCGGTTTGAATGTGGTAGTTTCAGGCTGGATCAAGGAGGACCAAGGTCATGGGAATGAAGCGTCACAGTGCTGAAGAGATCGTCAGCAAGTTGCGTCAGGTGGATGTGGAACTGGCCAAGGGCCAGACGATCTCTGCCGTGTGCAAGCTGATCGGAGTGACCGATCAGACGTGCTTCCGCTGGCGGAAGGAGTACGGCGGCCTGAAGGTGGATCTGATCTGAACCCTGGTCCATCCGAGAACGAGATTTTTCAGGTAAGGATTACAGGCTTTGAACTTATTCGGGGCGACAGGATTTGAACCTGCGGCCTTCTGGTCCCAAACCAGACGCTCTAGCCAAGCTGAGCTACGCCCCGGAATTTACGCCACTTTTACCACGCGGCCCCATGCGTCGCAAACGCCGGTCCGGCTTGGCTTAATCGCTTGCGCCGCAGACGCGCCGATAAAGGGATTCATAACGCGGCACAATTAGTTCCGTCGCGAAGCGCTCCTTGGCGCGCTGTTTTCCCAGCATTCCCATTCGAGAACGTCGCGCGGGATCGCTAATTAATTCCTCGACGGCATTGGCCAGGGCCGCGCAATCGCCGAATGGAGCAAGGATCCCCGTCACTCGGTCCTCGACAACCTCGGGAATTCCGCCCACCCGGCTGGCGACGCTGGGGCATGCAAAACACATCGCTTCCAAAATGCTCAGGCAAAAGCTTTCGGTTTCCGACGTGTAGAGGCCAATGTCGGCAGCTTGAAGGAACTCTTCGACGTCCGTGATTTGTTCCCGCACGATCAGACGATCTTCCAGATCGAGGCGCCGCGCCTGGTCCCAAAAAGGCGTGAACTCATCCCCGGCCAAGATCACCAGCTTGAATGAATCGCGGGGACGAATTCGAGAAACGGTTTCGAGCAGCAGATCGATTCGCTTGATTGGCCTCAGATTGGAACAATGCAGCAGCATCGCCCGCTCACCGATGCCCAGCTCGCGGCGAACCTGCTCGCGCGAGCACTGCGGAGGGCGGGGGGAAAAGAAATTGTGAATAACGTCGATGGGACGATCGATATGAAACAGCTCGCGGGTTTCACGCTTGAGGAAATCCGATACGGCCGTGATGGCGTCGGAGGATTCCAGGGCATGGCGGATGGCCGGCCCGTAATCAGCGTCGCGGCCCAGCAGTGTCGTGTCGGTGCCGTGGAGTGTCGTCACGACGCGGGGCTGCTGTGCCGATGGCAACATCGATCGCGCCAGAATCGCCGCCGTCGCATGAGGAACCGCGTAATGCACGTGCAGGATATCCAAGTGATAATCGCGGCTGACTTCCGCCATTTTTACCGACAGCGGCAGCGTGTAGTCGGGATATTTGAAAAGGCCGTAGTCGCCGATGTTCACGGGATGAAAATGAATCCGGGGCCGATCGGCGGGCAGACGAAACGGCCGCTCATAGCTGATGAAGTGAACCTCGTGCCCGCGCGTGGCCAATTCCTGGCCTAACGCGGAGGCGAGCACGCCGCTTCCACCGACAGTCGGGTAGCAGGTGATTCCGATGTTGAGGGATTTACCCATTGCCATATCAGAATCGGCGCGCGGCTTTGCCGACTTGTGCCAAAGAATCCAACACCAGCGGATCGGCGGAATAGAGAGCAATCGCCCGCTAGATGCCGGCACGCAGGCCGGGAAGGCGAGCCCGGGTCAGTGGCAGCTCGCAATAGTTTT
>CAZCKE010000540.1:0-2628 GCA_964499005.1 uncultured Tepidisphaeraceae bacterium | reverse complement strand
TACGGCGAGGAGGAGCAACGCCGCAGGCGATCGAAAGACGCGAGCATCGCACTCGCTGATTCATCAGACAGGCCCTAGAACGCTTCCCTTCCCCCAACCCCGCAGCCGTCTTATCTCATCCTTTTCCTCTCCCCCAAGCAGTCGCTATTTTTCCCGGTTTTTATGGGCCCGCTATTCCCTAACTCACGTCCTCAAAAGCACTAAAACACTCCCGCCCCCGAGCCTTTCTCTTTTTCACTCCGATGTAAGCTCCTTGTCAAAATCGTCGATAATCGTGTAGAGGGTCTGGCGAGCGCGACATCGTGAACATTTCCGGACGGGATTTGCTCGTCTAGGTCGCTAAATCGCCTTATCAAATCGAGATCCTGCGTCAGTTTTGGTTGAGCCTTGAGAGGACATATGCGGGGATTTTTCTTTATAGCGATCGTTTTGACGTTTGCCGCGGCGTCGCAAGCGCAAATTTCACTCGATGAGGCTCAAGAGCGCCTCCGCCAACGCGAGGCGATACGCCTGGCTTCCACGCGGCCCGCCACCGTCCCATCCGTCATTCCAGGCGCCAATCCAAGCGCGGACACAACGCCGGACCAAACCCTCACCCAGTTGGCCGGCCTCGCTGAAATTCACTTCCGGAGGATTTATGTGCCTCCTCCTCCCCCCGTTCGAAACGCCACGGCTGTTCAGCAGCAAAATGTCTTGGATGCCATCCAGAAAAGCAAAGACGAACTGGACTACCAGTTTAGAACAATCGAGCAGCAGCAGACCATCGCCGTGATCCTGGTCAGTAACGTGGTTCGCAAAAACTCCACTCCCGCCCTGTTTGTCGTTCAAGGCAATTTAGCTTCGTCGTGCTCTTCCTATGCCGCTCAAACCAACCTGGGTCTCCTCAGCACGTTTGCTCCGCCGACTTATCCCGATTCGCTGTATGCGAAGTTGCACACCACCGCCGCTCAACATGCCGATGACGCCGCGAAATCCAAATTCAACAAGGACCAGAAGAAGTGGCAGTCGCGCCACGACTCCGATTGGTTTTCCGACATCGAGATTCAAACCGCCGACCCCTCCGTCCAAAACTGGAGCGTCGGCGACATCTATTGCATCCGCGTAAACGTCAATAGGGTCAACGCCCAGCTCCAAACCGACAACCGCATCAAACTGACCGTCTCCGCCACCGAAATCCTCCCCGAAGTCGCCGGCGCATCGGGCAACTGAAATCGATTCGCATAAAAAGTCACACTCAGCTCATCGTGAATTAAAAAACGACGCTCTTGCCGCCGCTGTCGGTCGATTGTTGTTAAATAATTAATTAGACGGGTTTCGTCGGCACCGCTCCGCACTCCGGGCAGCGGTCGGGGGTGGCGCGGAGGTCGTAGCCACATTTCAAGCAGATGTTGTTCTTCCTCTTCCACTCAATGAGATAGCGTTCAGATCGATTTAAGCGCATCCGCTCACGGACGAACGATCCAATAATTGCTGCAATCCACAGGCCGAAACAAGTTACGCCAAAAATGAGCGGTAGCCATTTCATCCCCCGCTATTCTACCCGCCAGACCGTGCTATAATCCTCCCATGTTCCGCAAGACCGCCAAACCGAAGCCCAAGCGCAAGGGAGCCAAGCCCGGCCCCAAAGAGGAGATATTCAAAATCGAGGGGATGTCTTGGGAGGATGCGATTAAGAAATCGTTGCAGGTGAAGAAGCCTGCCAAAGGGTGGCCGAAGTAGCGGAGTGAGGATGCCGACCCCTTCCGACAACACTGATCAACCGGCTGGCAAGTGGATAGTCATCGCTCATTTCCCCGACGAAATCACTGCTCATCTTGTATCGAGCCAATTGGACGCGGAGGGCATTAGATGCAATCTCAGGAATCAACTATATTCTTTCAAGGGAACTCACCCGACCACGATGACCGTGTGGTCGGATGATCTTGCGGACGCAATTGTCATTGTTAAGAAAAGCCCGGCAGCACGGTGGCTTCTGGTGAAATAGTGCCGCCTTGCGTTAAGTACATACTCCCGAAAACCTTCACCCCCCAGCCCCTATTATAATAGAGGAAGTGTATTTTTGTGGCGGGAGAATCGTATGGAGAGGCTGAAAACGGAGACGGACCGGCGATCGCGAAAAAAAATCCGAAAGTCACGGCGCAAAAACCTGGACTTTTCACGGCAGAAGTGAGTCGGCGCTATCGGGAAAAGTCCTTGAAAGCTGAGATCACTGGGATAGACGAAGTTGTAAATTCGCACCTTCGAGCGTTTACTTCCGCGGTCCGGGGCCGGGCATGAACAGTTCATTGGGGAGTTTGAAGCTGGCGTTTTCGAGTTTTTGCATGAAGCGGGGGCGCAGCCCCGAGGCCTTGAGTCGGCCGGGCAGACGGCCGTCTGGGCCCAGGCCCGGGCCCTCTTCATCGAAGCGGAAAAGCTCTTGCAGCACGACCTTGTCCCCTTCCATGCCGCCGATTTCCGTGATGTGGGTGATTCGGCGGGTGCCGTCGCGCAATCGCGTTTGCTGGATCAACAACTGAAACGCCGCCGCGATCTGCTCGCGCCCGACCTTGAACGGAAAGTCGATGCCCCCCATCCGCGCCATGGTTTCCATGCGCGAGACACCCTCCCGCGGCGTTTTTGGGTGCCGGG
>CAZCKE010000539.1:0-2650 GCA_964499005.1 uncultured Tepidisphaeraceae bacterium | reverse complement strand
TGGCGTTCTTCGAATCGTCCAGATACTTGAAGGGATATCGCTTTTGCCAGGCTTTGACCTGTGCCCACCACGCATGGCGATCGCGATGCTCGATGTGCTCAAGCATGGCTTCCAGCGAAGCGCGGGCATCGCCCACCACCGGGACGTCCACGTCCACGTTCTTGCTGATGCTGCTGGGATCGATGTCGATATGGATGATCTTGGCCTTGGGAGCGAACGTGGCCAAATTGCCCGTCACGCGATCGTCGAATCGGGCGCCAATGCTGATCAGACAGTCGCAATCCTGCACGGCATAATTGGCCGTCGCCGAGCCGTGCATGCCAAGCATGTATAGCGCCCGCGGATCGAGTTCGTCAAACGCTCCCAGGCCCAGTAGTGTGGTGGTGCAGGGGATATTTCCCTTTTCAGCCAGTTTGCGCAGAGCGATCGATGCGCCGCTGATGATCGCGCCGCCACCGACGTAGAGGATCGGTTTTTCGCTGCGGTTGATCAACTCAGCCGCATCCTGAACCTGCTTGGCATGTGCAGCGTGGTAGGCGGTCTTGCGCTTCTGAACGTGAGCCCTGGGCGTGTCATCCACCTCTTCGGCGCAAATGCCGGTCGTGACATCTTTGGGCAGATCGATCAGAATCGGCCCGGGCCGGCCTGACGTGGCAATGAGAAAAGCTTCGTTGATGATGCGCGGCAGCTCGGCAACGTTCTTCACCAGATAATTCCACTTGGTGCATGGCCGCGAAATGCCCGTCACATCGGCTTCCTGAAACGCGTCGTTGCCGATCACCTTGGTCGCGACCTGGCCGCTGAAGACGAGAATAGGGATCGAATCCAATTGGGCCGTGGCCAGGGGAGTGATGGTATTAGTCGCCCCGGGGCCGCTTGTCACGACACAGACGCCGGGTTTGCCTGTCGCGCGGGCGTATCCGTCGGCGCAATGGCCGCTGCCTTGCTCGTGGCGGTTCAGGATGAACTTGGCCGGCGTCTTATACAGTTCGTCAAAGACCGGCAGGATGGCCCCGCCGGGGTAGCCGAACATGACTTCCACCTGATGCTGCTGAATCAGCATTTCGTGGAATATCTTGGCCCCCGTCTTACCCTTATATTTGGGCTTGGTCTGGGAGGCTTTAGCGGGTGTGGTTTGAACGTCGGTTCGTAGGGTAGCCATAAGTCTCTCGGTTTAAGCCGGGCGATCCTAGCCCAGCGGGGAATCGGACACAACAAATATCGTAAATTCCTGCAAATAACGACAAAATCAAGGGTTCGAGCTGAGGTGGGCCGGTTACGGGCCGGGGGTCAAAGCCCCAGGCCGGCGGTGCCGACCTATCGTACGGCTACCGTGCGGGGGAACAATTGGAGGCCTTCAAGTCGCATGAGACACATACCTTACCAGTTATCGGCTATTTGTTCCAGTACATTTGGAGCCATGAACGTATAATTCCCCATCGGCGCCAAGCTGACAGCCTGTGCGATAACTCCACTATTCAGAACTGCTTCCGTCCCGGCAATGGCTTCGGTTTTATTGTCGAAGAGGGTAAATAGCGTGCTGCCGCTCCCGCTCATTCGGACGATGCGCCCCAGTATATGTTCCAATTGGCCGCGCAATTTTCCCAGCTCCGGCGATATCGCAAAACTAGGCGTTTCCAAATCGTTCAGCAGTAACGGCAAAAGCTGGTGAGCTGGGAGGCCAATCCAGGATGCCCAATCCGGCTGATGGGTAATCGCCTCGAGGGATCCCAACTTCATGTCGTCAAACCTTCGATAAACCGCCGGTGTGGGCATCGAGATCGGCGGAAGCGCCAATACCGCATATTTTGCCGCTGGTGGCGCGATCGGGATGACATGTTGGCCTCGACCGGTGCAAACGCTGCTGGACCCGTGAAAAAAAAATGGGACGTCGCTTCCGAGCTTGGCGCTCAGTTCAGCGAGGCGGGCATTGGAGAGGCCAAGCTGCCAGACCTGATTCAAAGCCAGCAGAGTAGTGGCGGCATTGGAACTTCCTCCGCCCAGCCCTCCGCCCATGGGGATTTTTTTGCGTAATTGGATGCGAGCGCCTAGACGTTTGCCGGCATCATTCCGCAAGGCCTCGGCGGCCCGTATGATCAGGTTCGAGGGGTCTGTCGGTATATCCGCTTGATCGCAGATCAGTTCAATGCGATCGTCCTGGGCAGGCTCAAATTCCAGCATGTCATGTAACCCGGTGGTGCACATCCAACTCATTAATGGGTGGAAGCCGTCGGATGCCAACGGACCGATGCGAAGATGGAGGTTGATTTTGGCGGGAGAAAGAATGCGCATGAGGATGACGAACCAATGTCCGAATTTCCGAATGCTCAAATGTGATTTTGGTCATTTCCGCATTCGATTTTCGTCATTCGGGTCTGGCTATTGCTGATACCCGCGCCATTGGCTATTAGCAATCCCCTGTCTATCTTATTCATGCAAGGAGCTATTTCATGGCTAAGGTTCGTAAAGCGGTGATCACGGCGGCCGGGCGCGGAACACGCCAATATCCCGCTTCCACGGCTGTTCAAAAAGAAATGTTTCCCTTGGTCGATCGGGACGGTCTGACCAAGCCGATCATCCAGATCATTGGTGAAGAGGCGATCGATTCGGGGATCGAGCAGATCTGTATTGTGACCCAGCCAGGCGAGGA
>CAZCKE010000538.1:0-2653 GCA_964499005.1 uncultured Tepidisphaeraceae bacterium | reverse complement strand
AAAAACGGATCCTCACCGCGAAACCTGCCTGCGCATGCGTTTGCGCACGGTGGGACCGGGGCACGCGAGGGCTCCTGGATGGCGTATTCCCGCCACATTCCCATCCCCACGCTCGAAGTTCACGCCGTTGATCGCTATCTGCGGCTGGGTGAGATGCTCGGCTTTGACTCTGGTCCCCCCGACTTTCACGTGCCGATCCCAAGCTCCTCTCGCGACCGCATCGAGCAGCTTTTGAAGCAGCACGGCATCCTCGACTGCAAACTGATCGTTCTCAGCCCCGGCACCATCTGGGAAACCAAACAATGGACACCGCAAGGCTATGCCGACGTCGCCCGACATTTCATCGATAACGGCTGGTCGGCCGTGCTCACCGGCTCGAATGGGGAAAGCGGCGTCTGCGCGCATGTCGCCGCCCGATGCCCCCAAGCCATCAACCTTTGCGGCCAGACCAAAATCAGCGAGCTTGCCGCGCTGATGCAGCGAGCGGATCTGTGCATCAGCAACGATTCCGCCGCCATGCATCTGGCCGTCGCCGTCGACTGTCCCGTGGTGAGCATTTTCGGCCCGACCGATCCCGTCTGGATCGGCCCTTATGGCCGCCGCGACGCCGTTGTCCGTCTCGATCTGGCCTGTTCCCCCTGCTATCTCCGCACGTTGAGCAAATGCCCTCATCATCACAAGTGCATGCGCGATCTTCCGGCAAAAAGCGTCATTGAATGCGCCGAGCGAATTCTCAGCGCCGCCAAATCGTAGAGCGGCTCATTTACCAGCGATACCAGCGCGTCAATCCTCGCACCAGATCGTGGATTCCATCCAGCATTCCAAATACCGCCAGCGCATTAAATGCGAGCAGGATCATCGTCCGCTTTCGAGCGGATTGCCGAAACATCGCGTAAGCAATTCCACCCACAGCGGCCAGGCAACCTCAGAAATAGATGTGAAATCTCGTCTTGATCAGGACCGGCGCCAAAATCAAAAAGAAAGCCACACCCGCCAGAAGAAATTTTCGAGCCATCCGTTTTTGGGTCTCGCCGAGCCGGGACCACTGAAACAAAAGCGCCAGTGGAGCCAAAATGATCAAGGGATCCAGCCGCCCCCCATACGGCTCGCGCTGTCCCGCAACGGCCGCGAGAAAAGGCACCGTCGGCAGCATCATGATGTCCCGCAACGAGGGAACACGCCCCGCGGCCACGCCTGAATGCCATCGCGGATCGGATGAATTATGAACGATCTCCATTCCATTGCGATCCAGAGGCCTGCCCGTCAAATACCACGTATGACAAACCCACAGCGCAAGGGCGACGATCATCGGTGCCGCCGCATTGTGTAGGCCGGTGGTCTGAAACACAACATCCACCTTGCCGGTTGAATTCTCGCGATCCATCGAAATGATGAGCCCAGCACCGCGCTGGTTCGCGGCGGCTCGCAACGATGATTGACTTGCCCATCGACCCATCGATCCCGAGGATTCTCGACGCCGCTCGAAAATCGGGCTCCCTCGTGATCGTCGCCGAGCCGGGGGTCGGCAAGACGACGCGAGTGCCTCCCGCAATCCTGGGCGGCGGCCTTTTGGCCCGCGAGCATCCGAACCTTGCCATGCTCCAACCCCGCCGTGTCGCGGCCCGCGCGGCGGCTCAGCGCATCGCGGAGGAAAATAACTGGAAACTCGGCGTCGAAATCGGCTACCACATTCGCTTTGAAAAACGCATCGGCCCCCAGACCCGGCTTCGCGTCCTCACGGAAGGAATTCTTACGCGCCAATTGCTCGCCGACCCTTTCCTCGAATCCATTGGCTGCATCATTCTCGACGAATTTCATGAGCGTTCTCTGCATAGCGACCTCGCCATCGCCATGCTTCGCGAGATGCAGCAGACCATCCGCCCAGAGCTCAAGATCATCGTCATGTCCGCCACGATGGAAGCCCAACCGATCGCGAAATTTCTCGGCAATTGTCCCGTTATAACCGTCCCGGGCCGAACTTTTCCGGTGGAAATCGACTACAACCCTTTCGGCCATCGCCCCACGATCGATCGCGTGACTGCCGCCATCGAGCGGGAAATATCGGAGTCAACTGATAGCGGCGATATTCTCGTATTCCTCCCCGGGGCCGAGGAAATCCGCAAAGTGCACCGCAATGTTGAGCCCCTCGCCCAGCAGCACAATCTGGCGATCTTCCCCCTGCATGGGAGCCTTCCGCCAGACCAGCAATTCGCCGCTCTGCGCCCCTCGCCAGGGCGAAAAATCATTCTCTCGACGAATATCGCGGAAACTTCTCTCACGATCGACGGGGTCACCCTCGTCATCGACTCGGGGCTTGTCCGCGTTCCGATGTTTGATCCGCAGCGCCCCGAGAACGACAGTCCGAACAACACGGGCGCGCGGATTCTGCCGCCCGCCCAGCCGGCGATGATTTACTGGCCGTACGGGAAGTCCAAGGAGTTCCCCGAATTGGGCGAGGGCGGCCGCACGGCCTGCGCCGGCCCGGTGTTTCACTACCGGCCCGAGTTCGAGCGCACCGGCGGGTTCCCCAAACAGTACGACAACTGCCTGCTGTTCTACGACTGGCAGCGCCCCTTCATGAAATGGGCACGCCTCGACAAGCATGCGAATTTCGTCCGCATCGAGCCCTTCACTTCGGCGGTGGCGGTGGTCA
>CAZCKE010000537.1:0-2654 GCA_964499005.1 uncultured Tepidisphaeraceae bacterium | reverse complement strand
CCTGGGAGAGGGAGGCGCGAAGCGCCGGGTGAGGGTCGCAAATCTATGCAAATCCTGAGACCCTCACCCTGCCCTCTCGCAGAGGGAGAGGGCGATCTACGGCCTAAACGTTGCCACAATCGCGCTCCAGTAGGTAGATGGGTTCAGATTGAAGGTACCGTCGAACGCACCGGTGGAACTTGTGGTCATCGACTCGGTCGCGCCCCGTTCAGAGGTGGTGTCCTGTAAAAGCAGGGCGTAACCGGTTCCTGCGGTCACAACTCCCGTATATGACGCCGGGAGTCCGGCCGCTGCGAAGACCAGTTCATTCGATCCGGCTGTAGCGGCCGTCGATCCGCTGTCGGCCGAGGCTCCACTTCCCTGCGCATGCGCTACCTGATCCAGAGCGCTCAATCCGCTGTACTCAAAAATCGCGATCCATGGATGGTTGTTTGTCGAAGAAAAGGTCGCAGTGATGGCATTCACCGAACCGGTTATTTTTTTCGCATAGAAAAGATATAGCTGGTGTCCGTCCGCAGTCTGCACCTGGGACGCCGCCTGTGCGTAAGCATTTCCAGCAGTGTCTCCAATGGTGACCGTCTGCCACGTCGTGGACATCCGGACGACAGCGACGATCATGTCGCCCGCGTGATTAGCCGCAGGAAAACTCACCGACAACGATCCCACAGCGCTGCCGTGCGCAGCATTCGATTGCACCAGAGTGATCGGCGAAGACGGAGGCGGCGGTGGTGGTGGCGGACTACCGCCGCCAATCGAGCCGAGAGCCTGGAACGTTGCGACCACGGCGCTCCAAGTCGTACCTGGATTCAAAGTGAATACTCCGTGAACGGATCCAGTTGATGTCGCTAGCGCTGCTTCGGTGGCCGCGCGCTCCGAACCTGCATCCTGCTGCAGAAGCCCGTAGCCGCTGCCCGCCGTCACGACACCCGTATAAGAAGCAGGCATACCGGTGGCGGCGAAGACCAGCTCGTTGGCCGAGGCGGTCGAGGATGTAGCGCCAGTGTCCACCACAGTGCCGGCACCCTGAGCGTGCGCGGTCTGGTCGAGCGGATTAGTCGTACTCAAGCCGGCATATTCGTAGATTGCCAAATACGGATGATTGTTGGTTGATGAGAAGGTTGCAGTCACCGTATTCGGTCCACCGAGAATGTTCTTTGCGTAGAACAAGTGCAACTGGTGGCCGTCGGCTGTTTGAGTCTGATTGACCGAATCCGTGTATGTGTTTCCCGCCGAGTCTCCAACGACCACTGTTTCCCATGTGGTCGACATCCGCACGACGGCAATGATCAAGTTACTCGCTTGATTGTTTGCCGGAAAATTCCCTGATAGGGAAGTCGCACCGCTGCCGTGGGCGGCGTTCGCCTGGATCAAATTGATTCCGGTCCCACCTCCACCGCTCGAGCCGCCCCCGCCGGGGGTTCCTGTAACCACGGCGGTTGGCGCAGATGTTGCCGTAGTGGACCCTGCCGAGTTCACGGCTGTGACCGACGATCGTAATGTGAACCCCACATCTGCGGCGACGACGTTATAAAAACTGCCTGTCGCGCCGGCCACCTGCGCGCAGTTCGAACCACTCGAATTGCAGCGATTCCACTGATACGACATCGAAGACGGGGAGTTTGCCCACGAGCCGTTCGAGGTCGATAAGGTTTGTCCCTGCGCGGCGTTACCCGAAATAACGGGCAGGCTGATATTTCGAGGCAGACTCTGCACGGTCACAGTGGCGCCGTAGAATCCGTATGTTCGATTGTCCGCCGATAGCGCGCGGATACCGAGAACGTGTTGCCCATTGCCCAGCGCTGCCGTATCCAGATATCCGGTCGTGCTGCCGTTGTATACGAATGGCGATGCCGCAGTCTGAGCCAGAACGCCGTCGATGTAGAACTGAGCAAAGTTGGAAGAAACTGAAGGCATGGCTTGCCATGTTACTTTGCCCGAGATTGTGGCGCCGTCCTGAATCGTCGAGTTAATTACAAGCGGAGATACGGTTGACGTAACCACAGAACTATTTCCGGAAAAGGCGACGGCCGAACCGGAACTGTTCGACGCTGTGATCGCCACCGCCAGGCTTAAGCCGGCATCCGCAACCGACATCGGCGAATAACTCGAGGCCGTGGCGCCATTGATGATCCGGCAAGGGCCCGAGCCGGTACATCGATACCACTGGTATGCATAGTTCGTCGGCAACCCGGACCAAACCCCCGTCGAAGTACCCAGAACTGAACCTACTTGAGCCTCGCCTGTGATGACAGGCACACTTTGATAAGCGGGAATCCCCATTGCCCCGGAACAACCGGGCACTGCGTTGCAAACGTTAAGCCGGCCGCCGGTTGCGACCAGGCCTTGCAAGGACTGAAGGGAGTCCACGTTGTTCAGAATCATCGACCGCAGAGTGCTGACCGGCTGATACCCCTCCGACAATATCAACGCCGCCGTTCCCGCCACTTGCGGCGCGGCCATGGATCCGCCGCTGATGTAGCCATAGTTGCTTTGCCTCAGTGTCGAAAAGATATTTACGCCGGGTGCACCGAGCTTAACGGATACGACTCCGTAATTCGATGAACTCCAAAGCTGGTCGGTTTGATCCGTGGCCGCAGCGCAGATCTGGTTGGGCCGATTGTAGGAGCATGGATAGCGTGGGATCGAGTCGTTGT
>CAZCKE010000536.1:1140-2655 GCA_964499005.1 uncultured Tepidisphaeraceae bacterium | reverse complement strand
GCTCGGTCACGCCCATCAGTCGCTCGGTCACGCCAATCAGCCGCTCGTTCAGGCCAACCAGCTGCTCGTTCAGGAAAAACAGGCGCTGGTTCAGGCCAACCAGCACCTCCAGATGAAAACCGCCGCGTTCCTCTGGGCGTGGGCCGCGAGCCCGTAGATTGCGGGCGCGTCCGTGGACCCGGAGCGTGCTTGTGGCCGGCCGTAGCTCGAGCGCCACGGTGAACCGCTATCGACGGGCCGCCCGAACCGTGGCAAAAGCCGGCCTCGGTCTGCCCGGCGCCACGCCGCGGGCCACCTCTGCGACCAGGCGGGAAGAGCGCGACGGAAGGACAGCCCAACTAACCGCAAATATGTGACAAACGGGCTGATAGCTCAGTCGGTAGAGCTGCGGACTTTTAATCCGTAGGTCGCGGGTTCGAGTCCCGCTCGGCCCACCCACGTCCTCTCAACCAGGCGCCGGTGCGCCCGGGATCCATCGCAGCCCGGTCTCGCAGTCCACGTGACGAAGCTCCACGCCTCCTGCTCCGAGTTCCATGACGCCGAGCACGATCGGCAGGGAAAAGCGACGCGGTCCCACGGATCCCGGGTTGAAGACCGCCACGCCCCGATCGGTTCCCGCGAAGGGCACGTGCGAATGCCCGCAGACGACGAGCGTGGCGTCCTCCGCTCGCGCCAGGCGCATCACGTCCGCCCGAAGCTGGGTCCCGGCGAGGCCGATGTGCGTCAGGAGGATCGTCACGGGCGTCCGCTCACCCTGCTCGATTGAGAGCGTGACCACGTCGGGCAGACCCAGCCCGTCGACGTTGCCACGCACCGCCGTCACCGGCGCGCGTCTCTCGAGAACCCGCAGGACGGCGACGTCGCCTACGTCGCCCGCGTGGAGCACGTGCGCGGGCGCAAGCGCAGCGAGGCGCGCGTCGAGCTTCGGGTGCGGGCGGCCATGCGTATCCGCCACCACGACGAACCTCGCGCTCGGGCCGTCGAGCGCGAGCGTCTTGTGCGCGTGCAGCATCCGCTCACCCAGCCGAGTTCGTGGTCGAGGGCGACCTGGCGGCCGTGTCACGAGCAGCCTTGCACGTTGGTGAAAAACGCTCCCATCTGCGAGCCAGGCTATCCCACGGATCTCCAACAATTCCAAATACTTCCCTTATTGGACAACTCTGGGGTCGTTTTCGAGTCCCGTCCACCCCGCTCCTCTCTGAGCACCAAAGCGTGAGGCCAGTCTGGTGCCTCTGCCGATCCTGCGCGTGCAAGAACGCCACACGAAAAAGTCCCGCTCTGGCAAAGCCGGGCGCTCATTGCAGCGGCCTTGCACGCCGATAACGAGAGCATGCGATGGCGCACACCTTGCGAAGAGGCACGAGAGCCGACGCCGTTCGGCCACCCCAAGGAAGGGACACCATGCACCTCCTCTTGTTTTTGATCTTCGGTCTGATCGTCGGAGCGCTTGCTCGGCTCATCGTTCCTGGTCGCCAGCCGGGAGGCCGGCCCGGTTCGAAGGCCACCGTCCGCCTG
>CAZCKE010000536.1:0-1130 GCA_964499005.1 uncultured Tepidisphaeraceae bacterium | reverse complement strand
GGCGACCCGGGAGGCTGGCTCGTGTCGATGGTCATCGGCGTCGTGGGCTCGTTCGTCGGCGGCTTCCTCGGGCGGGCGATCGGGCTTTATCGGGAGGGGGAGCCCGCGGGGTTCCTCATGTCGCTCCTCGGCGCCATCCTCCTCTGCGTCGCGTACCACGCCGTGTCCCGCCGGCGCGCGTCGGTATGAAGCGCCGCGCACGAGCGAGACTCCGCTAGGATGGGACCATGCGTTCGACATTCCACTGCGCGTCGCTCGCCGCCGCGCTGGCCATCCTGCTTCCTTGTCTTTGCTTCGGCTCGATGGGGTGCTGGTACGGGCACCGCGAAGTGATCGTCGAGCCGCGCCGAGGAGAGACGCGGCACGAGCGCCGCGAGGAGCACGAGCGCCGCGAACACGAGCGCCGCGAGCACGAACGCCACGACGAGCACTGAGCGCCGGGCGTCTCAGCGCCGCGCGTATTTGGCGCGAACCTCGGGCAATAGGTACGCGTCGAACGCGCGGTCGGCGTCGTACTCCGGGCGCCACCCCCAGTCGGCGCGAGCGAGCGTGTCGTCGACGTCGGCGGGCCACGAGGCGACGATCTTCGCGCGGACCGCGTCGATCGCCCATTCGACGCGCGCGCCGGGAAACGCACGCCGGACGCGCTCGGCGATGTCGCCTGCACGAATGCTGAAGGCGCCGATGTTGTAGACGGAGGACGAAAGGGCCGCTCGCTCCGCGCCCGCGAGCTCGAGGAGCGCGCGCACGGCGTCGGGCATCGCCATGAAGGGAAGCGTCGCGTCCTCCTCGACGAAGCACGCGTACGGCAGCCCCTGGGCCGCCGCGTGAATCATCTCCGGACCGTAGTCGCTCGTGCCCCCTGCGGGCCGCGTCTCGGCGGACATCAGCCCCGGAAACCGGAGCGCGCGGAAGTCGATCCGCGCCGCGGTCGCGAGCGCGCCGAGCTGGCGCACGTGGAACGTGAAGTACCGGCCGAGGTGCTCGCAATAGAGCTTGTTGCACCCGTACATCGTGATGGGCGCGTTCCACCGCTCCTCGGGCACCTTGCCGGCCGCCGCCTTCGCCCCGGGCCGCGGCAGGCCGTAGACGGCGAGGGATGTCGGGAAGGGGAAGCGCACGGGCATACC
>CAZCKE010000535.1:0-2663 GCA_964499005.1 uncultured Tepidisphaeraceae bacterium | reverse complement strand
ACCTGCCCAGTCGTCATCGGCTCCAATTCCTCCACGGCTTGCCCGCCGATCATCGGCTTTCCCAAAACAGCGCTAATATCCGCCGCCCCGCGCACCGGCTGCCCAATTTTCACTTCAATCCGCGGCTCCAAACTTTTGGCAATCGTCAATTCCGTCCGGCTGCCAAACTTAATCATTCCAATCCGCTCGCCGCGGCCAAAGCTGTCGCCGACTTTTGCCGTACAGACAATTCGCCGGGCAATAAGCCCGACAATCTGTTTAACCACGATCATCGGCCTAGTCCCATTCGACGCCGACAGCACAATCGTGTTCGATTCATTCTGATCCGACGCCGCCGAATGTTTCATCGCATTGATGAATCGGCCTTTTTTGTAAATGACCTCAACCACCTTCCCATCGCATGGGCTACGGTTGATGTGCACGTTGAATACCGAAAGAAAAATCCCCACCCGGACCGCCGAGCCTCCCAGATAAGGGTCATCGGCGATTTCGGTGATATCCGAAACCGTTCCGTCGGCGGGAGATACCAACACATCGCTTTGGCTTGGGATGGCCCTCTGAGGGTCCCGGAAAAACGCCAGCAGCCAGATAAAGACAGGAATCACCACTAAAGCCAGCGGCCGGGCGACCCATCCCAGCCCGATAGCAATTGCCCCCAGGAGCAAAGAGCCAATCAATATTTCCCGCCATCCGTGCCGAGTGAGAAGAAACATAAAGTAAACCTAGAACTCCCTCACGGAAAAGTCAATGAATAAACCCGCCCCAGCCGATCAATGCGGTTCTTATCCGAACATCATGAATAATTCATAATCTAAAATAGTTATAATCGGTTTAATTACAGATGTTTATGTCGAATGCGGCAATGGATTTTCGCTTCATATCGAGTTATCGGTGCCTGTTGATACATGGCGCGCAATTTTGCCTGGTCTTAACGTTTCGCTAACCTTTGGAGCGGCGTGTCCGGAGTGGATGAGGCGGAGGACACGTCTGGTTGGTCGTTCAATTCACCGAGGCATCGCCGGAAAATCCGCGCCAGATCCCTTCTTAGCGCTGGAACCCGGCACAAGTCCATTCCGGAAAGGAGCATTGACATGCTTAGGCGTTCTCTTCCCTTTGCAGCTTGTGCGATCGTTCAGGTCGCCACCGCTGCAACCATTCTCGCTGACTCGCCGGCAACACGCCCGGACGACATCAGCAAGCAGGCGCTCATCGACAAGATGAATGCCATGCAAAGCCAGATGAACCAGATGCAGACGCAGTTGTCTCAAACCCAGACGCAACTGCAACAGACTCAGACCAAGCTTCAGCAGCAGCCCATGTTGTCTGCCCAGGATCAGGCTCGCATCACCCAGCAGGTTATTCAGGATGCCGATCGGCACAGCCAGCTTCTCTCGCAGACCGGCGGCAACGCCGGTTTCGACAGCGCTCGCGGATTCTATATCCAGAGCGATGATGGCCAGTCCTATTTCCATCCCGGCGTTCTGCTCCAGGCGCAGAATCAGCTTTACTATCTGGGCCATCACCCCAACGGCAATGCCACCGCTCGCGTGCAGTTCTCGTTTGATGGCACTGCCCTCAGCAAGGATCTTTCATTCAACGTTATCTACAATGCCACCGATTTTGTCGGACCGGGCAATTTCCTCGAAACGGGCTGGGTTCAGTACACCTTCGTTCACGATTTCTGGAACGGCCACAACATCAGCCTTCGAGCCTGGCAGATGAAAGACCCGGCGTTCAAGGAAGCCAACACCCCGGACGGCGCCCAGCTTCTGGCCGCTCCGTCAATGGCGGATGATCTGGTCGGCGGCGGCGGCGCGGGTCCCTACGTCCATGCCGTGGATTTTGTCATGGATGGCGACAACACCCCGATTCACGCGGCGATTGCCCTTACCGGCGGCCCCACTCCGGCCATCCAGAGCGCACTCCTGGCGGCTCAGACCAAGCAGCTCAACGGCGTCTCCAGTCGCGTCGACTACAAGGTCAAAGGCGACTGGGCCGACACCATGGATCTCAGCGGTAAAAATGGCCACAACGATCTGCTCGATATCGGCGGCGGTGTGAGTGGCAGCGACCATTCTGGATTCATTGGCCATGCGACCGTAGATGCCCAATATCAAAAAGCGCAGATGTGGAACGTCTATGCCGCGCTCTACGGCGACTACTTCGACAACTACTTGGGAGTCCACCGCGACGACTGGGGCGGTGTCGTTCAGGCCGGCTATTTCCTGAATAAGCAGGTTGAGCTGGCTGCCCGCTACTCCGTCGTTCTGGCGGATAACAAGTTCCAGATTAACCACCATGCCACTTTCCACGAACTGGGCCTGGGGGCCACCTACTTCCTTTGGCCCGATGGGAGCTGGGGCAATCATGCCAAGCTCTCGACCGACGTCGATTATCTCCCCGTCGGAACCCCGGGCGACGCTGCACAAAACTATCTCGGTTTCGTCAGCGGCAAGGGCGAATGGATTCTGCGCACCCAGATTCAGTTCTGGATCTGATCGTAGTCATCACTCGAGCGTTTGAATACGACGCCATGGAGCCGAGGACTTTTCCTCGGCTCCTTCTTTTTATTTCTCGTCCACCTTGTAAGCCGATGGAATCGCCGAACTCCGTGCCGCACTCGGCGCCGCTGCTGTGTCTGCGGTCTTCACCCGCACAACCTC
>CAZCKE010000534.1:0-2679 GCA_964499005.1 uncultured Tepidisphaeraceae bacterium | reverse complement strand
CCGGGCGGCGCATTCACTCAGATCGATGCTCCCGGAGGTGCTGTGGGCACCCACGTCACCGCAATGAACGACTCGGGCCAGATCGTCGGCTGGTACAGGGACGCCGCTCGAAACGATCACGGCTTCCTGTTATCGGCAGGCGTTTATGCGACGATCGATGCCCCTGGAGCCGACCAGGGTACCTACACCATTGCAATTAATAACTTCGGAGAGATTTTGGGATACTCCGCTGATTCCGGCGGTCCTTTCGGTTATGAGGAACACGGATATGTGTTCTCGAAGGAACGCGGCTTCATACAGCAGATTGATTACCCGGGAGCCGCCTTTAATATCACCACGGTTGTTGGAATGAATGTCTTCGGCGAGGTGGCGGGATACTTCTCTACGGGTGGTGCTGCCTCTCACCACACTTTTTTGTCTTCTCAGGGTAGCTTCAAAATTATCGATCCTCCCTACCCCTACAGCGATGCCATCGCTGCGGCGATTAACGACTTCGATCAGATCGTGGGAACCTACCAGATCAATGTCGCATCATCCGGCAGTTGCTGCGGTTTTCTGTTATCACAAGGCAAATACTCAACTATTGTGCCCCCGGGCGGACTTCGCGGCAACGTTGCGGCAATCAACAATGCAGGTCAAATGGCGGGAGTTTTCTACGACGCCTCCAACGTTCCGCATATCTTTGAGGCCGATCCCATTTGTCTTAATGCCGGAGGCGATACCGACGGCGATGGCCTCTGCGACGACTGGGAAACAGATGGTCTGAAGGTAACCGTAAACGGCAGTCCCGTGTTCCTGGATCTTAAAAAGATGGGGGCTGATCCTAAACACAAGGATGTTTTTGTCCAGCTCGACACCATTCCGGGTGGCACTGTTACACAAGCTGCATTAGACGTCGTGATCGCGGCGTTCGGCAAGGCGCCGGTAACTAATCCCGATAACACTGCCGGCATCAATCTTCATATCGACAACGGCCCCCACTCGACCATGAATCCAAAGACCGGTGACACTTGGGGTGATCTAAGCAAGGAATCCCTGGTTAACGACGTTGCGAATCTGGGCAACCTCGACGCGCAGGGAGCCTTCTCCTCGTGGAACGTCTTCGATAGCGAAAAGCGTCTCAATTTTCCGCTAGAGCGCTTGCCCGTCTTCCACTATGCCATCTCGGAGCCGGGGCCAATTGTGGACTCTAACGGTAATCACCCGAGCAGCGGCAGCTCGCGCACCACACCCGGCAGCGACTTCATCATCGCGTTCTCTCGGGACTTTTCCGATGCTGAAGTCGCCGGAACTTTTATGCACGAACTCGGTCACAATCTCGGCCTCCGTCACGGTGGCGCGGACGACATAAACCGCAAACCGAACTATCTCTCGGTTATGAATTACGCATACCAGCTTACCGGTCTGCTGCCGGGAAACATTTACGATTATTCCCGCTTCGGGCCCGACAGTGATGCCTCAAACCTGATGCCGATTCTTGACGAAGCCCATCTGGACGAGGCTACCGGTCTAGGGACTTCGAGTCAGCCGGTCGGAGCGAATGCGCTGCGTTATTGGAGCCTTCGCTATTGTCCTGGAGATACCAATCCAAGGTTGATCAAGCAGCTCAATCAACCGATTGACTGGGACTGCAACCACCCCCTCGGCCAGGACGATATGCTTACCGATGTTGCCGTGGCCGGCGTAAACGCGGATGCGGGAAAACTTCTCAAGTTCCATGCCTACAACGATTGGGCCAACTTGATCTTTACTGGCACAGGCATCGGAAGCCTGGCCGGTACCTCATTTCCACCCGCAACGCACAACATCGAGGCAACTCTGGGGGAGCTTCAGGCCTTCGCGGACTTTTGGGCGGCGCAGGAACAAGGGCAAGATAGCGTTCCTCCGACGACAACCGTTACTCCCTCGCCGCAACCCAATGCAGCCGGTTGGAACAACACTAATGTGACCGTCACGCTGAGAACCACGGATAACGCCGGCGGTTCGGGAGTGAGGCAGATCAGCTATGGCGCAACTGGAGCACAGAGCATTGCCACCACGATGGCAACTGGCGCGTCGGCGGTGATCACTCTCACGGCCGAGGGACAAACTACGATTACCTACTTTGCCACCGACATCGCTGGGAACGCGGAAGCCGCGCACGCGCTGACCATCCAAATTGACAAGACGCCGCCAAGCATCAGCGCAACCTCCACGCCTCTACCCAACGTCTACGGCTGGAACAAAAACAATGTCACCGTGAGCTTTGCTTGCTCGGACAGTTTGTCGGGACTCGCCCCGGGCGGCGCGCCTGCTGCGACCGTCGTTTCGACCGAAGCTGCGGGACAATCCGTAAGCGGTACCTGTACCGATATCGCCGGGAATTCTGCCTCGGCAACCGTCGCCAACATCAATATCGATAAGACGCCGCCGGCGATGAACTGCAGCGTCAGTCCGAGCGTGCTTTGGCCACCAAACAACAAGCTGGTCAGTGTAGGCACTAGCGTCGTCGTGGGTGATACGCTGTCCGGTCCGGCGGGATTCGCCCTGCTCTCAGTTAGCAGCAATGAGCCGGACAGCGGGATTGGAGACATTCAAGGTTGGCTGCCGGGCAAGCCGAGCACCAATGGTCAGTTGCGTGCCGAGCGACTGGGGACTGGCAGTGGCCGAGTTTACACGTTCATGTATCAAGGCACGGAT
>CAZCKE010000533.1:0-2706 GCA_964499005.1 uncultured Tepidisphaeraceae bacterium | reverse complement strand
GACGGTTTCGGAAGTTAAAGGATTCGGTCGTCAAAAGGGGCACACTGAAATTTACCGAGGCAGCGAGTACACCGTGGATTTTTTGCCCAAAATAAAAATCGAAATAGTCCTTGCTGATGGACAGGTTTCTTCGGCCGTCGAAGCCATCGTGAAAGCCGCCAAGACTGGCAAAATCGGTGACGGAAAAGTCTTTGTCAGCTCCATCGAGAATGCCGTTCGCATTCGAACGGAAGAAGTTGGTGAGCAGGCCGTCTGATTGTTTAATTTCCTCTCCGCTGTTTTCCGGGGCAGGGTTGTTTGGTTTGCAGAAGCTTAGATTGAAGAATAACGATAATGAGTGCAGCGAAATCGGCGATAGAGTTGGGGAAGAAGGGTGGGGTGAAGATGGTGGACGTGAAGTTTGTGGACACGTTTGGGACGTGGCAGCATTTCAGCGTGCCGGCGAGCGAACTGACCGAGGAGGTGTTTGAGGACGGGTTTGGGTTTGACGGTTCGTCGATCCGGGGCTGGAAGAGCATTGAGGCCAGCGACATGCTGGCGATGCCGGATCCGGCCACGGCGTTTATCGATCCGTTTTGTGCGGTGCCGACGTTGAGCCTGACCTGCACGATCGCCGAGACGGGGACCAAGGAAGCCTACAATCGCGATCCGCGCGGGATTGCGCAGCGCGGGGAGAAGTACCTGCAATCGACCGGGATTGCCGACAGTGCGGTGTTTGGGCCGGAAGCGGAGTTTTTCATCTTTGACGACGTGCGGTTTGACCACAAGAGCAACGGGACCTTTTACAGCATCGACAGCGCGGAGGCGATCTGGAACACGGGGCGGGAGGAGATGCCCAACTTGGGGAACAAGATTCGGCACAAGGAAGGGTATTTTCCGGTGGCGCCCATCGACACCCAGCAGGACCTCCGGACGGAGATGTGCCTGGTGATGGAGGAGTTGGGGATCAAGATTGAGCGGCAGCATCATGAAGTGGCGACGGGCGGGCAGGCGGAAATTGATTTTCGGTTTGATACGCTGGTCAAGACGGCCGACCACATGATGGTCTACAAGTATGTGATCAAGAATGTGGCCCGGAAGCATGGGAAGACGGTGACGTTCATGCCCAAGCCGTTGTTTGGGGACAACGGGAGCGGGATGCATACGCACCAGAGTTTGTGGAAGAAAGGCAAGCCGCTGTTTGCGGGGAAGGAATATGCGGGGCTGTCGCCCGTGGCGCTGTATTACATCGGGGGGATATTGAAACATGCCAAGGCGCTGTGTGCGATTTGCAGTCCGACGACCAACAGCTACAAGCGGCTGGTGCCCGGGTATGAAGCGCCGGTGAACCTGGCGTATAGCGCGCGCAACCGCAGTGCGGCGATTCGGATTCCGACGTTTAGTGAGAATCCGAAGGCCAAGCGGATTGAATATCGGCCGCCGGATCCCAGCGCCAATCCGTATCTGTGCTACACGGCGTTGTTGATGGCGGGGTTGGACGGGGTGTTGAACAAGGTGGATCCGGGCGAGCCGATGGACAAGAACATGTATGAGTTGCCGCCGGAGGAACTGGCGCGGGTGCCGCAGATTTGCGGCAGTCTGCCGGAGGCGCTGGAATGCCTAGAGAAAGACCATGCGTTTTTGTTGAAAGGGGATGTGTTCACGCGGGACTTTCTGGAGATGTGGGTCAGCCACAAGCGCAAGGAGCACGATGCGTTGCGCCTGCGTCCTCATCCCTATGAACTCTTCCTCTATTATGATGTATAGAGTAGAAAGTTTTCACGAAAGCCACCTCGATTTCAGGGTGGCTTTTCTTGCTGGATAAGCAAAAGAATACTTGATTTTATTGGCAGATATCGGAATGTGAACAAGTCGTGAATAAGAGTTAATATGTTGTCCTAGTCAAAGGATCCAACTTTGAATAGAAACAGTCAGCATCACCCGGCTAAAAAGATTGCCGGTTCAGTATCAGGAAAGTCAGAAGGCGAAAGTCTTAAGTGAAAAGAGTGTAACAGCCTTAAAATCAACGGGTCATGCATTTAATTGAAACGAGTTTCAGTGCCGGTTTTTGGGGGCTTCTGCGGTGTTCTTAAATGCCTGTTTGGTCTAGTTGTCTAAGCGGCTGTATAGTGTCATGTAGGCAGGTGTGACACGGTCAGGTGAATAAAGTGTAATAAAGTCAAGGTTTTGCCAAAAGAACATGCAAACGGCCGCTGAAAAAATTTGGACCTCCGCACAGCAGATGTTGCGTTCGTTGTTAAATGCGGACATTTACAATCTTTGGTTCGCTCCCCTTCAAGCCAGAACACTGGAAGGTGATTGTCTTACGCTTGATGTGGCCAACGATTTTTGCGAAGTGTGGCTTAAGGATAACTACCTCGGTTTGATTCGGGACGTGCTCACCCATGCTGCAGGTCAACCGATAAAGGTCAAATTCCATGTCAACAACACTTCGGTAAATGCAAGCAACATCAAAAACAGCATTCCAACCAAAACCAAGACTGCCGACGAGTCTCTTGACCGCAGTCCCGTCAGTCGCGAACTGACATTCAATCCGAAAAATACTTTTGACACGTTCGTTGTAGGGAACAACACTTTTGCGCACGCCGCAGCGTTGGCGGTGGCCCAGGCGCCAGGCAAATCCTATAATCCGCTCTTCCTTTACGGTGGTGGTTGACTGGGAAAAACCCATTTCCATCATGCCCTGGGGCAATACGTGGCAAGCCC
>CAZCKE010000532.1:0-2725 GCA_964499005.1 uncultured Tepidisphaeraceae bacterium | reverse complement strand
TCATGCATCAAGATTCGGACTTTTTCAACCGAGTCGAAGGATGAGAGGGTGGATGATGGATCGGCCATGAAGGCAATTGTAAGTGACCGATGGCAAGGTAGAAAATCGGCGCAGCTTAGACTCGCGCCAAACTTTTCAGATCGTCCCAGCCATACGCGGCCTCTTCCAGGGTCGCACCGCCGATGACGATCGATTGGGTTCGCAAATATTTTCCGCCCATCCGTTCGTAAAATCCGCGGGCGGGGTTTTGTGTCAGCACCCAGATGAGCAGGCTGGAAAATCCAATCTCGATCAGCTTCCCGGCCATCGCACAGAGCATCGCCCTGCCCAGGCCCCGTTTCTGATGCCCTGCCAAAAGATAAATCGCGTAAAGCTCGCCGTCGTACTTGGGGTCCTTCGACCGCTCAGCACCGCCGTTGCAGAAGCCCACGATACCGGCTTCCAAAGCTTCGGCGACGAAATGAAACGTGCCCGGCATGTTCAAATATCGCAGACGTCGCTCTCTCTGCTCCGCATTGTCGAGGCTGGCCAAAAACGTGTCAGGGACAATCCCTCGGTACGTCGATCGCCAGGAGGCGACATGAACCTTGGCGATCCCCGGCACATCCGCCGCCGTCGCCGGCCGAATTGCCACCCAATCCTGCGGCTCGCTTGCCGGAGCGATTTTGGGTAAAGGGGCAAGGTCGGGCTCAATAAATTGAAGCTTGGCCAACGGGTGCATCCGATGGTGGGGCGAATAAAACAGCCGCAGGATGTTTCGGTTCATAAGCTGCTGATGGGTGTCGCAAAATTCATCTGCCGTCGATACCGGATGCGTCTTGGCGCACGAGCTCAGAGTCGCGGCGATCAAATGTAAAAATGCGCGTGTCGTCGTTTCGTTGTAGCCGCGCACGGGGCTTTCGGGGGTGTTGGTTGAGGCGTTGTACGCCTTGATGCTCATTCGCATCCGCCGCATCGCTTCCTCGAACGGATATTGGCGGACATACAAATACGCCACCTTCACGTGGGCGCGGTGCGTCCATTGCTCAAATGGGAGCGTGCATTTCTCAAAAGCGCTGAGCAACTCGGCGTCGTTCATATCGCGGCGGCACGTTACACTGATGGGCCTGAAATATCGAATGGACCCAAACGCCATCGAAATTCGCCGCGTCGACCTGGAACGGATCATTCCACTGCGCTACGAAATCCTCCGCGCCGGCTTGCCGCGCCAGATGGCTTATTTCCCCGGGGACGACGCCCCGCAAACCGTTCACATCGCCGCCGTGCAAAACGGCAAAGTCATCGGATGCGCTACGATCATGCTCAATTCTTATCAAGGCGAACCCGCCTACCAACTCCGCGGCATGGCCGTCGATCCCGCCCACCAAAAATCCGGCCTGGGCCGAAAGCTCTTGTCCGAGGCCGACCGCATCGCTGCCGAAAACAATATCCGCCTCTTCTGGGCTAATTGCCGCACGCCTGCCGTTGGCTTCTACAAGAAGCTCGGCTGGATCGCCGTTTCCGAAGAATTCGAAATCCCTACCGCCGGGCCGCATTTCCGCATGGTCCGCCGCCTCTAGCTTATCCCCTCTTCCCACATACTCGTCGGGAGAGGGCAAGGGTGAGGAGTCCCTCTTTCACGATTCAGCAATTTCTAACGCTCCACAGTAGAATCTGACTCTCTATGGCAACCGAGAAATCCTGGCAAGCCCGAATCTCCGAAGCCACCGATGCCCTGGCCCAGTCCTTCGTCGAATCGATCAGTTACGACCGGCGGATGTACAAGCATGACATCGCTGGGTCGATTGCGCACGCGACGATGCTGGCCAAGGTGGGTCTGATCACAGAGAAAGAGCGGGACGCCATTGTGGAGGGGCTCAAGTCGATCGAGAAGGACATCGAGGCGGGGAATTTTAAGTTTGACCAGAGCTTGGAAGATATTCACATGGTGGTGGAGGCAGCACTGATTGAACGGATTGGGGAGCCGGGGAAGAAATTGCACACGGGACGGAGCCGGAATGATCAGGTGGCGACGGATCTGATGATCTGGGCCGAGGAGGCCGAAGGAGCGATTCATGCTTTGCTCGATCAATTATGTGCCGCGTTCGTCACGCTAGCCGAGCGGTCAACTCAGGTAGTGATGCCATCATTTACTCATTTACAACGCGCTCAACCCGTGCTGGCAGGCGCAGAAGCATTGGCATGGGCAGAGGCATTCAAAGTCGCTAAAGACCGATTTGGCCTTGCAGATGGAGCGTTATGGCACTCCCCCTTGGGCAGCGGCGCCATCGCCGGAACATCGTTGCCGTTAGGCTGGCGTCTGGATGAGGAAGTGGCATTTCATTTGAGCAATCCGGAAGCGTGGAATGCGCGATTTTGGGGACCCAGCCCCAACAGCATTTTCGCTACCGCCAATCGTGATAAGGCTTGTGATTTTGTCTATGCCTGCGCAATGACGTCGCAATGGCTCTCCCGCTGGGCTGAGCAGTGGATCATCTACATGTCCACCGAGTTCTCCTTCATCAAAATCGCCGACAAATACACCACCAGCAGTTCGATGATGCCGCAGAAGAAAAACCCCGACATGCTCGAGCTGATCCGCGGGCGGTGCGGGAATGTCTACGGCTCATTGGTCGCGCTGCTCACCACGCTCAAGGGCCTGCCCGTGGGCTACAACCGCGATCTCCAGGAAGACAAGCGGCACCTCTTCGCCGCGTACGACATCGCCGTGGATTGCATCGAAATC
>CAZCKE010000531.1:0-2734 GCA_964499005.1 uncultured Tepidisphaeraceae bacterium | reverse complement strand
GCCCGCAGATCCTCGCTCGGCAGGACTTCACGCGAGGCCGGGGGGGACGTCCGGGGCGTCATGACTCGCTCCCCTCCATGCCGCTCACCAGATCGCCGAGGGCCGTGCGAAGAGCCTCGTAGGCGCGGTGAGCGCGGAGCTTTACCGCCGTCACGGTGGTCCCGAGCACCTCCGCCGCCTCCGCCATACTCAGCCCCTCCTGCTTCACGAGCTCGAAGGCGGCGCGCTGCGATGCCGGCAGGCGATCGAGCTCGCGGCGAAGGCGCACCTCGAGCTCTCGCGCCGCCACGCGGTCGTCGGCGCCCGGATCCGTCGCCGGGCCCGGGTCGGGCTCGCCGTCGTCGGTAAGGACCTCGCGCCGCCCCCGCCTCAGCGTGTCAATCAGCAGGCGCCGCGCAATGGCAAAGGCCCAGGGCGTGACCTCCGCGCCCGGAACGAACCGGTCGCGTGCCCGGTGGATGCGCAGCATCGTCTGCTGGAGCAGATCCTCGGCCCTCGCGCGGTCGCGAGTCTGGCGAAGGAGATACCCGTAAAGGCGCGGGGCAAGCGCGTCGTACACGAGCCCGAAGGCGGCGTTGTCCCCCGCGGCGTAGCGATCCATGGCGGAGTCGGCCCCGGTCCGAGGTGGCACGAGGACGCTTCTACCACGCACGCTCGGCGAGCCGGCCTCACACGCCTCAGGCGGCCGAGCGCACACCGCCTCCGGCTCGACGGCTGGGCACGGGGCCTGCTCAGCGCCGTGGCACAGCTCGAGCAGCGCGACGTGCGCATGGCTACGCCGAGGTGCCACAATCGCGCTGAAAACGCCGACGTACATCCGCTGGGATACGCACCCGGACCGATCGGGGTTTCGCGTGTTCCGCGCCCGGGTACGAGGACGCCGTCCCGTACAAACTTACAGCTGGGCGCGCACTCAGTATGGCTGGCGCGAGCTTTGGCCGATCTTCAGACTTCTTGGATCCACGTATGAGTACGCTACGTGTCCCGCCCCGAGCGGTATGGGCCATCGCGGTCGCCATCCTGCTTCTTGCGCCAGGCGCGCACGCCGACGACCCACGGGGTCTCTCGATTCGCTGGGGGAAGCTCGCCGAGATGCTTCGCACCGGTGATTTCTTCCCGCGCGAGGCATGGCAACCGCTGCGAGACTCGAAGAGCGGAGCATCCGGCGAGTCTCCCTGGATGGGGACGTCGCCGCACGTATCGCTCGTTGCCCGTGACTGGAGCGGCGCGCAGCTGCTCGTGGGATACCTGCTTCTCACCGATCAGGTGAGGCTCAGTCGCTCGTGCCGAATGGTCCTCAGCCGGCTTCGTTTGGTCGACGGAAAGTTCACTCCGTTCATCCAGGTCGGGTTCGGACAGTGGCGTGTGGACACCGACCTCATGCCCTTCAGGCCGCGCGACGTGGAGCTCGCGGCGCAGTCGGGCGGCGGATTCGAGCTCGCGTTGGGCGAGCACGCCGCGCTCGCGGTCGAGGCCGACGTCACGCTGCTCGATCGCGACGAGCGCGAGCGCGAGCCGGCGATGGTCGCAGAAGCGCGCCCGTGGGTCGCCTTCGCTGCGGCGCGCGCGCACTTCTGATCGTTTCGCGCCGACGTGCTCGGTCATCCCACCCGAGCCCGCTGGCTCGCCGCGCCCACATGCTAGAGTTGTGGTTGACGTTCGATGATCGCGCCGCCTCCAGAGGTCCGCATCGCGTGCGTGCACGCCGATCGTTGTGGAGGGTGCCCGCTCATCGGCCTGCCCTACGCCGAGCAGCTCACCGCGAAAGGCCAGCGCGTCGCGCAGTCGTTCTCTCGCTACCCGGCGCTCGAGCCCGTGGCGTGCGATCCCGTGGTGGCGGCCGAGCCGATGGTCGGGTACCGGACCCGCGCGAAGCTCATCGTCTCGTCGGGCGGGCGGCTCGGCCTGTTTGCCAAGGGCGGCGGCCACGATGTCGTCGACATCCCGCACTGTCACGTGCTGGCCAAGGCCGTGGCGCGCGTCGCGGCCGTCCTCCGCGAGCGCATCGGCCGTGACGAGCACACCGGGGGGCCTCTCGCGCCGTGCGATCCCTCGGGGCGCGGCTGCCTGCGCGCGATCGACGTCCGCGAGGCCGTCGACGATGACGCGGTGCGGGTTCTTCTCACGTTCGTGGTCCAACGCGATCGGGTCGCGTCGATCGAGCAGCTGCAACGCGCCGCGCGCGAGGTGATGGTGTTGGCACCGGACGTGGCGGGCGTCGCATGCAATTTCCACGATGGGGATGGGCCGCAGGTGCTCGGCGGCGAGACGGTGCCGCTCGCCGGGGTCGCATCGGTGAGTGATCGCGTGGGTGCGTCGGTGCAGCTCGCGACGTTCGGCTCGTTCGTGCAGGCACACCGAGGCCAGACGGCGCACGTGCACGCGGTCATCGCCAGGGCGCTTGGCCTCGCAGATGCCACCGAGAGCGGCGTCGTCTTGTCGGGCAGCGGATCGCGGCCGCCGGCCGCACCGCCTCGAACGCCGCGCGTGCTGGATCTCTATGGAGGATCGGGCGCGATCGCGCTCGGTCTCGCGGCTCGAGGAGCGCACGTCTCGCTGGTCGAGTCGTTTGCGCCGGCCGTCGGCCAGGCCCGTGCGGCCGCGGAATCGCGAGGGTTGCCCGTGGAGGTCGAGTGCGCGGATGTCGCGACTGCGCTCACCGAGCGATCCCTGCGCGGAGAGCGCGTTCACACCCTCAACGCTCAACCCCCGCGCCGCGGGATGAGCCCCACCC
>CAZCKE010000530.1:0-2737 GCA_964499005.1 uncultured Tepidisphaeraceae bacterium | reverse complement strand
GGGGCATCGCGGACATGGCTCGGGGGTTCCATCGATGCAGCCCGGATTGATCTGGCATTTGTGGTTTTGACGATGGCCATTGGCTGGCCGGTTCCGGTCGCGCACCCGTGGCGCTGGGGAAATTCGTGGGTGGTCATCGTGGCGTGGTTTGCGATCTGCCTGCCGATGTTGATCGCCTGGAAACGCCGACCGGGGCGCTGGATGACGAGTTGGATCGCGCTGGTTTTGTGCCTGGGATTGTGGGGCGGAAGTTTCCTGTTTCAAGGAAGCTTCGCCTGGTGGGAAATCGGCTTCCAAAATCCCACCGATCATTTCCAGGTCATGTCCTACTCCGCGTCCAGCATTCCCACGATCATGCAGACGCATTGGGGTTGGCAACTTCACGACATTCTATTCAATGTTCCGCTTCCCAAACTGGGTTTTCCGGATGGGCTGACGGTGCAATGGGGGATGCGGCTGATCTACGGGGTGCTGCTGCTCTTGTGCGGCATCGCGGCGGCAATCCAGGGCCGGCGCCGCAGCGCGCGGGTGCTGCTGGCAATCATCGCGCCCTACATCCTTTTCTACGCGGTCTTGCCGCAGATGCAGGAACGGTATCTGCTTTGGGGTGCGATTTTCTCGGCCCTTGGAATCGCCTTCAGCATCGACATGGGCCTGCTTTGCCTGGCCATCTCGCTCATCTGTTTTGTGGACATTTTGCGCAAGATGTGCTGGATCAACCAATCCTACGCCCCTTTGCTTTATCGCACCCTGGGCCCGACAGAGCCGGGAAATATCCCGGAACTGGGGTGGGTCGTCCTGCTGGTGGGCCTGATTTATCTCTATATGGCCTTTAAGATCGATCCGCGCGACCGATTGATGTAATTATCGGGCCGGATTTTGCCGAAGAATAGATTGGCATGCGGATCGACCGCTACTTCCAATCTCTGGCCGCCGTCGCTGTTTTAGCCTTGAGTATCGTGGGATGCAGCCCTCCCGGTGCATCGACCACGGCGACGAAACCGCTGATGCAGCCGCAGTTGATGCAGCCGCAGCCGGCGCATCGTGAAATCGCTCGGCTCGTGGGGCGGCATCATACGATCATCATCACCACGGGGCCGACCACGCCGCTGTACACCATCGAGACCAATTCCGGCCAAGTGCTGGCGAGCAACGTGACTCTATCACAGCTCCGCCAAAGCCGGCCCGATCTCTATGAGGACATGTTCCCCAACCCCAAGGCCGGCACCAAAGATGGCTCCGGAGCGATCTGGGATGCTTCAATCGATGACTGAGCGTCTTGCAATCGCTTTTCCCCGCCGATACACACAAGCGCATGAATTCGACGGGGATTTCCCCGAACATCCGAAATTTCCGGCGGATCCTCTTCTGCGCCTTGGCCATCTTCCTGGTCGTCTTCTGGGTGCATCTGTGCCGTCATCCCAACAGCGATTTTCCCAATCATTGGTTAATGGGAAAGTACCTGGCGCATGGCCAGTTTATTTACCCGAATGGGTTCAACGAGGTGTATCCACCGTTTTGGGCCTTGGCACACGCCCCATTTACGATCGTCGATTTCCATGTCGCGATGGCGGTCCTCTATCCGTTTGGCGTCGCGGCGATCGCGGGGCTCGTGATTCTGCTGTTGAAGTTGGCGCAGCGCCATTGGCCACTCGAGGGAGATCGGCTGTTTTGGGTAACGCTGGCGGCGATGTTGCTGGCCGGGCCGTTTTTGGATCGAGACCTCAGTGAATTGGGGGTCAATACATTTTTGGCGCTGCTGACATGGTGGGGAATCTATCTCTGGGTCCAGGGACGAGACGAACTGGGAGGCATATCGATCGGCCTGGCCATCGCCCTCAAATGCACCGCGGCGATATTTATTGCCTACTTTCTCTGGAAACGTCAGTGGAAAATTGCCTGCTCGACCGCGGCGGCGGCGTTGGGATTCAGCCTGTTGCCGTTGGTGTTCATGGGGACGCAACGTTTTATGCAGGCTGAGCGAGCCTGGGTCCACGTCGTGCTGGCGGGTCTACGCGAACCGGATCCGTCAATTTCGGGAATGGGAATCGAAAAAGATGGGAACCTTTCTCTCAAACCGGCGCTGGCCCGGTATCTGATGCGTGCGCCGGACAAAAGCATTCGTACAAAGGGCGACGCGGATGAACTGGGACCGGATGATCCGCTCTATGTCCAGTTCCTCGATCTGCCGGCCAAAACAGCCGGGATCATCGTCAAGATCATCCTATTGTCCATCGCGGCGGCGACCGCCTGGCTGTTTCGCAAGCGCATTGTCGAGCGGGATGAGCCGGCACTCCTCATGGAATGCGCCGCAATCTCAATGGCAGCGCTGCTTTATTCGCCGATCACCTGGGGACAGCACTGCGGAGCAGCTTTGCCGGCAATTTATTTTATCCTGCGTGCCAGGTCCGCGCGGGATGGCGTGCCGCGCTGGGCGACGGGATGTCTGGTTGTTTTCTTCATCTTGAACGTTGTATTCATGCGGGGATTTATCCAAGGCTACCTGTCGTCGGTGCGCGACAGCTATCACCTGCGTAGCTTCTCGCTACTGCTGGTATTCTTCGCGACGCTGGGATGTCACGGCGTGCGCGGAGCAGCGGAACCCGCCCTCGAACACCCGGGCAATTCTCTACCGCTCGGCTCGCCAGCATAGAAGGCCCATCAGCATACAACCGACGCCGGTCGCACAGAGCCATGGCATCAGGCTGATATTTCGCGCCGGCCAGTGAAAATCGAT
>CAZCKE010000529.1:0-2738 GCA_964499005.1 uncultured Tepidisphaeraceae bacterium | reverse complement strand
AGCCGGCTCGGAACCGTTGAATCGCCGCCGAATCTCCTCGACCGTATCCTGCCCGCTCAGCACCGTCGGCTGAGGCGAGAGCACATCCTTCACCCGGATCTGCGCCAGCAAATCCGCCTCATATTCAGCCGGCACCGACACCCCCCGCCGCGCGATCTTTTCCGTCATGATCGTGTTCCGCATCATCAGGCACGACACGAAATACGCCGCCGTGCAACCGCCCAGCAGCGGCAGCAATCCCAGCGGCTGAAGCGTCGTCTCAAACGCGAACACCGCCGACGCCAGCAGCGCCCGCGACGCCCCGGCGAACACCGCCGCCATCCCAACCAGCGCTGCCACCGGCAATTCGATCCCCGCTCCGGGAAATACTTTGTCAGCTAGGAACCCCAGCGCCAATCCCAAACACCCGCCAATGGTGAACAAGGGCGCCAGCGTCCCGCCCGAGGTGCCGCTGCCCAGCGCGATCGACCAGGAGGCGAATTTCCAGACGCACAGCGACACCGCCAGCGAGATCGTCAATTTCGACGAGAGCACGTCGCTGATGTTGTCGTAACCCACCCCCAGCGTCTTGGGCTGGTAATGCCCGATCACCCCCACCGCGATCGCCCCGATGGCTGGCCACCACATCCAGTGCAAATGCGTATGCTCAAACTGATCCTCGATCCAGTAGACCGCGTGGGTAATGAAGACGGAAACCACGCCGACGACGGCTCCCAGCCCGACGTAGATCGCCAGCGCCGATTCGGAGGGCTGATGCAGGACCGGCAATTTAAAGATGGGATATGGCATTCCCAGCGTGAATCGCACCCCGGCGGCAACCGTGGCCGCCAGGGCAACAGGGATGAACGTGCGCGGCCGAAATTCAAACAGCAGCAACTCAATCGCCAGCAGCACCGCCGACACCGGGCTGCCAAACGTCGCCGCCATTCCCGCCGCCGCTCCGGCTGCCAGCAGCGTCTTTCGCTCCACCGCCGTCGTGCTCAGCACTTGCCCGATCAAAGACCCCATCGCCCCACCCGTGGCGATAATCGGCCCCTCAGCCCCGAACGGACCTCCCGTCCCAATCGCAATCGCCGCCGACAAAGGCTTGAGAAACGTCAGCCGCATCGGAATCCGGCTCTGATGCTCCAACACCCGCTCCATCGCCTCGGGAATCCCATGCCCCCGAATTCCAGCAGACCCATACCGGGCCATCAGCCCGACGATAAGTCCCCCCACAATCGGGATCGGCACCACCCACCACCCCAGATGGCTATCCCCCGGCGAAATCAGCGCCGTCGAAACCCTTCCGAAAAACACCAGGTTCGTGATCAACCCGATCAGGCACGTCAGCCCCTTGGCCACCAATGCCGCCACCACCGCCAGCAGGACGCTCAACAGCACGATGTACGCTACCCGGAAGTCAACCAGCGACGGCCGCACCGGCACCTGCGCAGCAACCAGCGCCGGCCCCAAAGATGGCGAAATAGGCAACGCCTCGGTCGTCGAAGCCGATTCAACGGAATGCGTTTGGTCACTCATGATGTAATTGATTTCCCTTTTCTTCAAAAAATAACGGCGGCAGGCGTGTTTCAATGCCCATGATCCGGACGAGCTGGAACAGGTCTGACGCCAGCCGCTTGCGCTGAGCGGCCGGCAGCCGGCGCAACGCCTCGATCAACTTCTCCTGCGCTGCCGGCGGGGTTCGCCCCAGCAGCCGTTGCCCCGTCGCTGTAATGGAGACCTCCACTCGCCGCCCATCGACAGCCGATCGCGACCGCTGCGCCAATCCCCGGTCCACCAGCTTCTGCGCCACAACCGACACCGAGCTTTGATGCGTGTGCGTGCGCGCCGCCAGCTCATTGATCGAGATCACCTCGCCATCGCGAAGCTGGCCGAGAACAAAAACCTGCGCCCCGGTCAAACGCACCCGCCGCTCTGCCTCGCGGTCAAATCGCCGCAGCACCTGCACAATCCCCCGCAGGCTGTCCATCACCTGCCGAGCATCGGGGGCGAACGTCTCCAATGTATGGGCTCCCATATATCGCAGAGGAATGATAGGGGCACTAATAAATATTTGCCAGCCGTGGATCGTCTGAATCGCGGTGTGTTGAATCGAATCGCGAAAGACAGTGCTACTTGCGGCTGCCGGGCTTGACGGCGATCAGGATGGGAGAAGGGGCGGGGACGGCGATCTGCTGGATCTGATCGAAGCCGGCCTCGCGGAGCCAGGCGCTCATCTGCGGGAAGGTGAAGGTGTCCCCTTCATCCGTGTGGACGAGCATGTTGACGGCGAAGATGAGAGGGCCAGGCGGGCCGGAGCGGTCGTCGTTGGGGACGAATTCGGCGATCGCGATCATCCCACCGGGAGCGAGGGCATCGAACACCTTGCCCAGGAGGCGGCGCGAGCGGGATTCGCCTTCACTGTGCAGGATGTGACCGAGGACGGCGATGGTGTAGCCGTCGCCAAAATCCACGCTTTGCAGGTCTCCCTCGATGACGCGAAGGCGCTCTACAAGCTGATGTTCCTGGGCGACGCGGCGCGTAACGGCGGCGACGGCGGGCCAATCGACGGCGGTGATCCGTGAGCCGGCCAGACGCCGCGCCAGAGCGATGCTCCAAACCCCCGAACCAGCGGCAATGTCCAGAATATGAACGGGCGAGGCGAGGTTGGCGAATCGACCGGCCAGCTGCTCGGACAAGCCTTGACGCGCGGGAACAATCAAGAGAAAAAGGTCTTCCACGAATACGGCCAAGAA
>CAZCKE010000528.1:0-2741 GCA_964499005.1 uncultured Tepidisphaeraceae bacterium | reverse complement strand
CGCCACCCCCACCGACGGCTCCTCCTACGTCATCAAATGCACCACCCCCGCCGCCGCCGCGACCCTCGCCGATTGGATGAAGCAGCAAGTCGCCCAGTTTCAAACCCATCCCCCAAAACACGACGGCAACGACGAAAACAACCGTTACTTCGCCGCCATGCAAAACCTCACAGTCACCGGCGACCAGATCACCGCCACCGTCGACGGTGACACTTTCGACCAAGCTTTTCTCCTCGAAGCCCGATACCAATTCCTGCCGAATTAAGATGCCACCGGTAATCCCGCTTTACTTCCTCCTCCGGCACTCCGCGGGAGGACTGAGGTGGGGGCAAATGTAGCCCGTCTAAGACCCCTTGCCCCCAAACAATGCCTCCACAAACCGCTGCGGATCAAATGTCTCAATATCCGCCGGCGTCTCCCCCAGCCCCACGAACTTCACCGGAATGCTCAGCTGGTCCCGGATCGAAAACACCACGCCCCCCTTCGCCGTCCCATCCATTTTCGCCAGGAAAATTCCCGTGATCCCGATCGCCGCCCCAAAATGCTTCGCCTGCGCGATCGCCTTCTGCCCCGTCGTCGCATCCAGCACCAGCATCACCTCATGCGGCGCTCCCGGAATCCGCTTGGCCACCACGTCGCGAATCTTCGTCAACTCGCGCATCAAATGATCCTGCGTGTGCAATCGTCCGGCCGTGTCCACAATCAAGACATCCATCCCGCGCGCCTTGGCCGCTTCACACGCATCGTACGCCACCGCCGCCGGGTCCGACCCCATCTTGTGCTTCACGATCTCCACGCCGATCCGCTCCGACCAGATCGTGACCTGATCAACCGCCGCCGCGCGAAACGTATCGTTCGCGCAGACCATCACCTTCTTCTTCATCTCCTCCTTCAGCAGCCATGCCAGCTTGGCGATGCTCGTCGTCTTCCCCGCTCCATTAATCCCCGCGACCAGGATCACCGTCGGTCCCGACGCCGCCATCTTCAATTCCCGATCCTGTGGCGGCCACCCCTCCAGCAACTGCTTGTGCACCACGCCCTGTGCCTCGGCCGCGTTCTTGATCTTCCCCAATCGCCAGCTGTCCCGGATCGCATCGACGATCCGCTGTACGTTCCCCGCTCCCATGTCCGCCTGAAGAAATTTCTCCTCCAACTCGTTAAGAAATGCGTCGTCAATCCGCCGGCCGGGAATAAACAACGTGCCGACGTCCGTATTGAGCACCGTCGCCGTTTTGCGGAGCGCGCTTTTGATCTTGTCGAGTGTCTTGGAAAAAAATCGCATGAAATGAGCTGTTGAATAATATCAGGTCACAGACCCCGCATCGGCTGTTGCCGATCGTTTCTCCCGCAGCACCGCATCCAGCACCCCATTGATAAACGCCGGGCTCTGCTCAGTGGAAAACTCCTTGGCCAATTCAATCGCCTCATCAATCACCACCTTCGGCGGCGTCTGCGCCCCACTCAATTCCCAAACCGCCAATCGCAAAATCGCCCGATCCACCCCCGGCTGCCGTCTCGGCGGCCACTGCGGCGCCAACCGCTCCATCTGCTGATCCGCCGCCTCCCTGAATCCCCACGCCCCGCTCGCCATTTGCAGCCCCCGCTGCCGCGTTACCACATCATCCGATCCATCCTCGACCGCGCGCTCCGCCAGCGCATTATCCGATTGCCCCTGCGCATCCCAGAGGAACAGCACCTGCATCGCCAGCTCGCGGGATTTACGCATCGAGGACATGAATTTGTTCTTGGCTCCTTGTTCTTCGTTCCAGGCCGCAGCCTCAAAACCCATGACGCCGGCTATGTTACTCTCCCCGCAAAGAACAAAGAACCAGAAACAAGGAACCAGGAACAATCAACAATCACTTCAAAATCGCCCGCTTGACCTCCACCATCTCGACCGCCGCCTCCGCCGCCCTTTTTCCCGCATGCCCATGCGTCCCCCCGATCCGCTGCCGCGCCTGCTCCTCATTATTCGTCGTCAACACCCCAAAAATCACCGGCACGCCCTCCCCCACGGCAACCTGCTGAATCCCCCGCGCCGCCTCCCCTGCCACATAATCAAAATCCGGCGTATCCCCCCGAATCACCGCCCCCAGACAAATCACCGCCGAAAATCTCCCCGACCCCGCCGCCCATTTTGCCGAGATCGGCAACTCAAACGCCCCCGGCACCCGATGCACCTCCACATTCGCCCCCTTCACCCCCAACTCCGCCAGCCTCTCCAGGCACCCGCGCAACAGCTCATCCACAATCTCCTCATTAAATCGCGCCGCAATCACCGCAACCCGCGCCGACGCCGAACCCTTGATTTTCCGAGCAACAGGCGGCTTGCGACTCATGGTTCAAGCGTAAGGGATTATTCGAAAAATTGCGAAACATGGAGAATGAAACGTAAAGACGTGAAACGTGAGAAAAATCGCTTATTGCACCTGATCACGTTTCACGTCTTCACGTTTCATATCCTCAATATCACTTTCCCCACCGGCCCCTCCTTCAATCTCTCAAACGCCTCCCGCAACCGATCAAACTCAAACACCCGATCCACAATCGGCCTCACGCCCCTCTTCGCCAGCAATCCCACCACCGCCTCCCACCCCCCCCGCGCCTCATCCCGCGTATACGCCCCCACCCCCCCCCCCCCCCCCTCGCACCACCCGCAAAAAACCCATGCCCTCATTAACCGGCGCACCCCCCCCCCCACCCACCCCACCCCACCCACCCCCCCCCACACCCCCCCGCCC
>CAZCKE010000527.1:0-2745 GCA_964499005.1 uncultured Tepidisphaeraceae bacterium | reverse complement strand
CCTACGGAAAACTGCGTGGTCACTGGGCTGAGACGGCGCTTGTCGCCAGGAATCCGGACGCCGGGTAGAACGAAAGCGGCGCTACGCTTCTTCCCGTCGACGGCGAGTCGATGGAGTGCTGCGCGGAGCCCTCCCGGAGCGCCGGTGAACGGCTCCAAAGGCGCGCGTCAAGCCTTCCGGGCGACGTTTCGCAGTCTCCGCGCCGACGGGTGCTCACGAAAAGACGCTCTGCCCGAACGACGCGCGCATGATTCCGCCGTCCCATCCACAATTCGCTTCCTCCGGTCGACGACCCGCGATCACAAAGCCGACCCCGCAGACGAACGACACGATTTCATCGCACACAAAGCGCCTTTCCCAACCGAACGTGACGAGGTGTGCAGCTGACGAGGTTGCCGTCGTTCTGGACGCCGACGGAAGCGCCCAACCAGCGGCTTTGTGTCCCGATCGATGCGCTCGGTGAGGTCACCACGCGACATGAGCTCGGAACCCCAAGGCGTCTGCTCGCCGGGGAGATGCGCGGTGCTGGCCCACACGTGCCCGTGGCGTGCGCAGGGAGACGAGAGCGCTACGATTCTCCTCATGGGCCGATGGCACCAAGACGCTCGCATCGGAGCGCTCGCGCTCGGGTCTTCGCTGGCGCTCGCGGGGTGCCTCGATCCGCGCACGGGCGGCTCGGCGGCGTCGCCGGCCACGGAGCCCGTCGCGGCTTCGCCTGCCCAGACGATCGGCGCGGTGCGCCCACGCCTCGTCCTCTGGGACGGCGCCCGAAATTATCCTCGCAACGTGGGCGTCGGCCGGTCCGGTCGGCTCGAATTCTGGGACGGAGGCCAGAGCTGGGCGCATTGTGACTTGTGGCCGTGCAAGGCCGATCTGGCCGCCAGGTCCGGCGCGGGCGTACACGGCAGGAAGGGTCTCCGGTTCCACGCCGAGGGCCTCGGTTGGGCGGGCTCCGGCTGGAGCTGGTTCGGCTGGTATCCATCCAACGCCGGAACGGACATCAGCGCGTACCTCAACTTGACCTTCGCGATTCGCGTCCAGGCGACGTCTGGGGTCGCCGCCCCGGACCCCGCGAACGTCGATGTCTCGCTGGCGTGCAGCAAGGGCAAGGAAACCACCGCTCGCGTCAAGGTTCGAGACTACGACGCGAGCTTCAACGACGGGACATGGCACAAGGTCGGGATCCCGATCGCGGCCCTCACGAGCGGCGACGGGGCAGCGTTCGACCCGGCCACCGCGTGGGAGTTCCGGCTCTCGACGTGGAGCGCCACGCCACGGGACTTCGATATCGACATCGATCAGATTGCCGTGGAGAGGTAAACACTCCCTGCCCGAAGCCACGGCGCACTCCGCCGCCCGCGAGGGCCCAGAAACGGTGCGAAGAGGGATGTGCACGCGCCAATGCGGTCATCGGTCGCTGGCCGTGATCGCCTTCACGGTCGCGGGCTGCAAGGCGCCGGCGTCGACGTCCGTCGGGGCCGCTCCGAGCGCCCACGCCGAGGCGTCCGCCGTGGTCCCGCCGGCCGCCTCGTCGAGCGGACGCGACGCCCCTTGGTCGGTAGTCGATGCCTTCCACGAGAGGGGCGAGCGGGCGATCGACCCCCGGTGCAGGAGGCATACGTTCTGCGAGGTGATGCAGTTGCTCGCGCGCGCGGCGCGCGGCGACGGCGAGGCCGCCACGGTGGTGGCCGCCGACGTGACCTCGCTCGGCTGTGACTACCCGATGGGCGACGTCTGGGCGGGCCGTTGCGGCCACGATGGCTGCGAAATCTATTTCGGCGGGAAGGTGGACGAGGCGGAGCTGCGAAGGCACCTCGTGCGGAGCGGCGCGCTGCCGCCGAATGCACCGGACTTGCGCGCCGCGCCGTTCCCGGCGCTCCCGAGGGTGTTCGTCGAAGCCCGTCCCATGGTGGCAGCGATCGTCGCGTGCCTCCCCGATTTCGCGGCCGATCCGATGCCGGATCCATTCCCCGTCGAGGTCCACGAGGGATTTCCGTACTGGACGCCCGCGCTGGGAGAGCTGGACCTCCGGCGGGCCGACGGGGTGACCCGCCAGAGAGCCGTCCTGCGGTGGGAGTTCGAAGATAGCTATTTGGACAACTTCGGCGAAGCGTCGAACGCTCGGGAGCCCATGGTGTGGCAATACCTTCTGACCTTCGACGGTCCCGGTCGCTCGACGGAGGCCCCATCGATGAGCGTGCGCGCGACTCACGCGAGGGAATGAATCTCAGGGCGTGTCCTGAAACTCGTAGAGCCGATTGGCCGGGCATATGCCACCCGTCGTGGTGCACGAGGCCGCGACGGGGTCGAACGGGCGGCTGGTCGTGGCGGCCGCTTTCCACGGAGCGGTCAGGCTGATGTGCGCGCCCAGAGTGGAGCCGCGGACGACGGTCTGGCCGTTGGGATAGGAGCCTCGGGGAACGCAGGTGCCGACGTACGTGGGGGTATCGGTGCAGCTCTCGTCCCACGCGCGGCCCAGGCCCACGGTGCCCCTGAGGGCCGCGGAGTCCGCAGTGAAGCTGCTGCCGATCGCCAGGATTCCGTAGGGGTTGCGGGCGTCGGTGTCCGGCGCGAAGACGGTCCCACTCGTCTTTCGGTCGCTCACGAACTGAAACTGGCAGGCGTTCATCACGAACGTCGCGGCGCCGAAGAAGTAGTCGACGTCGCCGGCGATGCAGGAGCCGGGGAGGTAGGCGGGGGCCACGGGGTTGGCGGCCACGGTGTCCATGCGCAGGGCGTTCATGA
>CAZCKE010000526.1:0-2752 GCA_964499005.1 uncultured Tepidisphaeraceae bacterium | reverse complement strand
AAAAAGAAACTGCGAGGTGTGTGGGAAAGGCCTTGGCGGGGTTGTGTGTGCGCTCTGGCCCGGGAAAACTGGGGAAACAGAGGGGCGTTCAGAACGGCGATGATGCCGATCACCACGAGCAATTCGACCAGCGTAAAGGTTCGATTGCGTTTCATTGTATCACTCCGCAAATAACTCCCGCCGCTTGACCAACGGAACGGCGGAGGCGCAGCATATCTTCTGGCCCGGGCGGCGCGCAATGTGTGCAACTTTTACCCGCAATGATCCCGGTAATTTGGAAGGACCGCGACTGCTTATTGCTTCACGGCGCCGCTGGCCAGGCCGCTGATGAATTCGCGCTGGAGGGCGAGGAACAGAACGGCCGGCGGAATGATGGCCAGGAGCGTGCCGGCGAGAAAGACGCCGTATTGCTGCTGATAAACGCTGATGTACTGGTTCAGCACGATCGGCAGAGTCAGCTTGTGCTGGGTCTGGAGAAAGATATTGGGCCCGAAGAAGGCGTTCCAGGACCCCAAAAATGTGATGAGGCAATACGCGCCGGTCATGGGACGAACCAGCGGCATGATGAGCTGCAGGTAAATGCGGAATTCGCCGCATCCATCGATCCGGCCGGCTTCGATCAAGTCGTCGGGGACGGTGAGGATCGCTTGCCGGTAAAGAAAGATGCCAAAAACGCTGACGCACGCGGGAACGATCAGCGCTTTATAGGAATCCATCCAGCCCAGGCGCCAGATGATGTAAAAATTGGGCGACAAGAGAAGAAGGCCCGGAATCGTGAACGACGCCAGCATGAATGTCAGGATCGGCCCCTTGCCGGCAAACTTGTATTTCGCCAGTGCGTACCCGCCCATGGAGCTGAAAAACATGGAAACGAACGTCACGGTCGATGCGAGGAAAATCGAATTGAAGATGTAACGGGAGAAATTCACCGGGCCCTGGGGGGTGTCCGAATCGGTAAACAGCGTGCGGAAGTTTTCAAGATTGACGGTTTGTTTTGAAATCTGGGAAATGGGCGGCAAAACGGTGTTTTCCTTGAGCACGCTGGGGTCCTTGAAGGCGGGGCAAAGCAACCATGCAAAGGGCATCAGCATGACCGTGCCAACGCATACCCGGACCGCAACGCGCAGATAGTTCCACGCGAATCGCCGCGATATCAACAATAAGACGACAAAGATGGCGGCCAACACCAGCAGGAACCATCGGACGCCATTCATTTCAAAACTCATTTTTCTCTCCCGACGGATCCAACCAGGCGAATCTGCACGAGGCTGATCAGGAGAATCATGAAGGTGAGAACCCAGCCGACGGCGGCGCCCATGCCCAGATCGCCGCTGTCAAAGGCGTAGTTGTATAAATATCCGACGATCGTCAGCCCCGCATTTTTGGGCCCCCAGGTTCTGTTCAACAACGTGTACGGCAGCTCAAAAAGCTGAAAGGAGCCGATGGTGCTGGTGAGGATGACGAAGATCGCGACGGGAATGATCTGGGGGATGGTCACGTTGATAAAGACGCCAAAAGGCCCGGCGCCGTCGATCTTGGCGGCCTCGACCAGGCTCTGATCGACGTTTTGCAGCGCGGCCAGAAAATAGATCATGTTGAAGCCGACGTACATCCAAAGTGCGGCGATGACGATGGCCGGCATGATCAGAGCGGGATCGCCGAGCCATTGCTGCTCCAGGCCCCAACCGGTGAGCGATTGGAGCAGCTTGTTGAACAGGCCGTAGCGGGGCGTAAAGAGCATGGTGAAAAGGATGCCGACGAAGACCTGCCCCACGAGGTTGGGAGCGAAAATGGCGAGGCGGAAAAAGCCTTTAAGCGGATCGTTGCGCTTGTTCAGGAGCATCGCCAGCCCAAGGCTTAAAGGAAGTTGTATGCAGATCGAACACGCCGCGAAGACGCACGTGTTCCAGACGGCGGTGCCGAAATCGGGATCGGTCAGGACAAACTTGAAATTGCCCCATCCGACAAAAATACGGGAACTCGTGTCGGGCCCGTTGGTTTCATAGAACGCCAGCTTGCCGGCATAAAACAGCGGATAAACAAAGAACACCGCCGTCACCGCGAAGTACGGGAGAAGGAAAAAATACGGCGCGAGCTTTGTTCGAATTTTCCACGTGCCGGCGCTGGATTGGGGCTCGGATGAAGCGGAGGGCCGGCCCCGGGGCGCGGCGCCGCTCGATCGCGTTGACGTGGTCATGGAGCCACCCCGGCGGCCTGGGCCACGGAATCCGGTGGAAACAAAAACGCATTGCGCTTGATCACGACGCGGACCTGCTCGGCGCAACGGTGAATCTCATGGGTCGCAAAATCGCGAAGCCCATCGTCGCCGTGCTCGCGATAATAGAGCGAGGTATTGGCGAACGCCTCGGTGAGTTTATCGCGCGCCTTGAGGAGATAGGGATTGGCGTTGTCGTTGGGAACCTGAGGCGCTAGTTGGGCATAAAGCTGCCCGATGCGAAGCCCGCTCCAATACTCGCGCGGAGCGGTGAATTGAGGCAGGTTCCATGCCGTCATCAGCGGCGGAATGATGTTCATGTTGAGAAACCGCGGACCAAGCCGTTCCGGAGTGAAGTAAAGATACATGGCCAATTTCCAGGCCAGATCAAACCTTCCCCGCTGGACGCATTGCTTGGTGATGGCCAGCCCCGTCCCGCCCCAGGTGGTGGTCCGGACGCCGCCAGGTTCCCATGCGGGAAACGGCATCAGCGCCATCTTGCCGGATAAGTGGGGCATGTCCAATTCAAATTGCTTG
>CAZCKE010000525.1:0-2765 GCA_964499005.1 uncultured Tepidisphaeraceae bacterium | reverse complement strand
CAGGTCATGGAAGTCGTCATGGACCTGGTCTTCGAACACGTCAAAGCCGATCGAGGCATCATTCTCCTTCTCGACGAAAAAACCAATGAACTGGTGCCGAAGGTTGTCCGTGTCCGCGATGAAAAAGAAAAACAGGAAAAACCTATTTCCGTCGCCAAGTCCGCTAAAGCCAATGGCGCCAAATCAGAGGCTTCGTCCAAATCGGATGATGAAAGTTCGGATGAACCTACTAAAATTCCTCCGACCCCCGAAAAAATCCACGCCTCGCGCACCATCATCAACCACGTCCTGACCAGTGGTGAAGGGGTCCTCTCCAGCAACGCCATGTCCGACCGACGCTTCTCCTCGGGCAAAAGCGTCCATAATCTGGGCATCCGCAGCGCCCTCTGCGTCCCCATCAAAGCCCGCAAGCTCGACGACAAAAGCCCCGAGCAGACCCTGGGCGTCATCTACGTCGACAGCTCGGTTAAAAATTACACGTATTCGCCGGACCAGCTCCGCCTATTGACTGCCATCGGCCTTCAGGCCGGCATGGCTGTCTCCAACGCCAAGCTCTATCAGGTCGGCCTCCAGGCCGAGCGCATGGTTGCCGTCGGAGAAACCACCGCCGCCCTCTCCCATTCCATCAAAAATATTCTCCAGGCCCTTCGCGGCGGCGCGGACGTCGTCGAGATGGGCCTCCGCGGCAACAACCTTCCCCAGGCCGCCAAAGGCTGGCGCGTTGTCGACCGCAATCTTGAGAAAATCTATAGTCTCACCATGAACCTGCTCGCCTACAGCAAACCGCGCGAGCCCAAGGTCGAGCAGATCAGCCCCAAAGTCCTCATCGAGGAATGCCTCGAGCTCATCGCCGCCGGCGCCAACGAAAAAGGGATCATGGCCGTCGCGGATATCGAGCCCGATCACCCGGCCATCCCCGCCGATCCCGACGCCCTGCATCAGGTCCTCATCAATCTCCTCACCAACGCCCTCGACGCCGTCGAGCCCAAGCGCGGGCTGATCCGCGTGGTCGGGCGCTATGACGCCGAAAACAAGCAATCCATCATCGAAGTGATCGACAATGGCGTCGGCGTTCCGCCCAGCATGATGAACCACATGTTCGAGCTCTTCCATTCCACCAAAGGCAACCGCGGCACCGGCCTGGGGCTGGCGGTCGCGAAAAAGATCATCGACGAACATGACGGATCGATTTCCGTCAAGAGCAAGCAAGGGGAAGGGACGACGTTCACAATTCGGCTGCCGGTCTATTCCGATACGCTGGGGGATTCATCGCATACGCATGGGCCGGCGAAGTAAGTGCGACATCTTCAGTAATGCTATAATCCCTTTGAATGCTAGGCTCGCTTCGCCGATCCTGCTTCGTCCCTGCCTTCATCTCCGCTGTCCTCTTCGGCACCACTTTATTGATGTATTTTGATATGCCCCACCCGAGAGAGTTTTCTGTGACCCAATATGATCGATACGGGATTATTTTCCATTGGAGCGGCATTGCTTTGATTCGGCATCAGTCCGGAATCAAACGTTACAATTTGGGCAAACCGGCTTTGGGTCGGAGAGGAGTTTGGTCTGTCGCTTACAGGTCAGTGCCCTTTCAAAAGCCTGTGACTTTGAATTGGCCAGCTTCCGAAGAGACTAATCTGGAGTTCCGCCTGCCAGCGATTTTACAATATACACGTGAGAAATGGCCTGACCCGCCGCCCTTCCAGGACCAATTCGGTAATAATCTAATTCATGAAACACAAACAGAAACCGTATCATCGATTTTCATTCCTGGATGGGTTTTATTCCTGATTTTCAGTATCGCGCCAACGCTTTGGTTATTTCTTTTATGGCGGGCAAAAGCGATGGTTCTCGAGGGCTATTGCCCCGAATGCGGATACGACTTGCGGGCCACTCTCGACCGCTGCCCCGAATGCGGAACCCCAGTACCCACGGCCGGCGTCGCAGGATGAGCGGGTGCCCTTGCTGTGATTCGCCCTCCCTTCTCTCCCACCCCCTTCCCGCATATCATGCGGGGCTCAGGAAACACGAAAGCGGAGCATGTTCGACACCTTAACCGATAAATTCAGCGGCGTCTTCCGAAGCCTTAGCGGACGCGGGCGGATCAGCGAGGAAAACATCCGACAGGCCATGCGCGAAGTGCGCGTCGCCCTGCTCGAAGCGGACGTCAACATCAAGGTCGTCAACGATTTCGTCGAGCATGTCGTCAATAAAGCCATCGGCCAGGAGGTCATCAAGAGCCTTCAGCCCGGCGAGTTGATGGTCAAAATCTGTTACGACGAACTCGTCGGTCTGCTGGGCCCCGTCGATACGCGAATTTATTTCGTCCAGCCCGGCCCGACGATCCTGATGATGTGCGGGCTTCAGGGTTCGGGCAAAACCACCACCTGTGGCAAGCTGGCTAATTTTCTGGTCCGCCAGGGGCACCATCCGCTGCTGGCCGCGGCCGATCTCCAGCGTCCCGGCGCCGTTGAGCAGCTTCGCGTGGTTGGCCAGCAGGCAGGCGTGCCAGTTTACACCGATGATTCCAAGATTGCCCCGCATGGGCAGGTCGCGCGTGGGGCGGCGGTTGCCGTCTGCCGCGCGGCGGTCAGTGAAGCCCGCAACACCGGACGGGATGTGGTCATCCTCGACACCGCCGGCCGTCTTCACATCGACGAAGAGTTGATGGGCGAATTGCGCGAGGTTAATGCTCAACTCCAGCCGCATCAGATTTATCTCGTCCTCGACTCGATGAGCGGCCAGGACGCCGTCAATAGCGCCAA
>CAZCKE010000524.1:0-2772 GCA_964499005.1 uncultured Tepidisphaeraceae bacterium | reverse complement strand
CCTTGCCGTCGCGGACCTCGCTGATGACCATCGGGTACAGGAACTGCCGATCGATCCCGTAAGTGTCTTTGCCGCCGAGTACCAGCTTTCCCCACACGGTTTCGAACGGCTTCTGGGTCAGCGCCGCGAGCACCTTTTCGGTCTCCAGCGAACCCCGCTCCTGCCTGGCCTTGGTTATCCCGTCCAACGCCCCATAGTTGGCGATGTTGCGGACCTTGCCTTCGACGACGGAGCCCGGCGGATATTTTTCCGCCACGCGCTCCCAGGGATTCTCCTCGACCTGCTTCATGCCCAGCGAAATTTCCTGCTTGTCCTTGTTGATCTCCAGAACCTTGACCTTGACCTGCTGGCTCTGCGTGACGACCTCGCTGGGATGGTTGATCCGCTTGGTCCAGGACATCTCGCTGATGTGAACCAGGCCTTCGACGCCTTCCTGCAATTTGCAGAACGCGCCGTAGGACATGATGTTGACGACCTCGGCATCGTGAACGCTTCCCACCGGATAGCGCTGCTCGATATTTTCCCAGGGGCTGGCCTCTTTCTGTTTGAGGCCCAGGGCGATCTTTTCCTTTTCCTTATCGATCGAAAGAACTTTGACCTCGATCTCCTGGTCGATCTTGAGCATCTCGCTGGGATGATTGATGCGCCCCCAGCTCATATCAGTGATGTGCAGCAATCCGTCGATGCCGCCCAGGTCGATGAACGCGCCAAAATCGGCGATGTTCTTGACCGTCCCCTTGCGGACTTCGTTGACCTGAAGGCCTTCCAGCGTCTTGCGCTTCAACTCTTCTCGCTGCTGTTCGATCATCTTGCGGCGGGAGATGACGATGTTCCGTCGCTCTTCATCGATCTTGAGGATCACCGCGTCGATCGTGCGGCCGATCCAATCCGAAATCTCGCCGGGCCGCCGGATGTCCACCTGACTCGCCGGCAGAAACACCGGCACGCCGATATCCACCAGCAAACCTCCCTTGATCTTCTTGGTGACCTTGCCGGAAACCGGGTTGCCCTCCTTTTTGGATTGCATGATCGTTTCCCAGTTGATGATCCGGTCGGCTTTTCTTTTGCTGATTTTGACTAAGCCCGTATCGCCTTCGACGTCCTCCAAGAGGACTTTGACCTCATCCCCGACTTTGACATTCTCCGGCTCGTCAAATTCCGAACGCTCCAGAACCCCTTCGCTCTTGAGCCCCAGCTCGACGACGAAATCATCCCCGGCCATCCCCGAGACTTTGCCTTTGAGGATCGCCCCCGGCGTAAAATCCTGTGCCTCATCCGCGGCAACGAGCTTGCTCAGATCGTTGGCCGCATCTCCCAACGCGGTAGCGACCGCTGCATCCACATCTTCATCCAAATTGCCCAGCGAATTGATCAGATTTCTATCGACCATAAAATCAAAATGCGGCAAGCCGCGCGGCCTGCCCATGCCCATGTTTTGCGTGGCCTGAAAACACGCTCGCGGCATCCACGCGATGCCGTGAGCACGATAATCCTCGTTTCCGCGACGGAACGTCCGCCGACGGGAACCCGGTAATATAAACCCCCCGCTCGCGGCAGGCAAACAACCCCCCCCCCGATGAACCGGAAACCATATGCGCGATCCACCCAACGATTCTTTTTCCCAAAATCTGGCTATTTCTTGATGAAGATCAACAGCGCGATGACCAAAACAAACAGCACAACCGCCGTCACAACCAACAAAAGCGACCCCAAAGTCATCTTGCTCTGAATATCCTTGGGAAATTCCGACCGCGCAATCGGCCCGCACTGCTTGCACTTGAACGGCCCGAATGCCGCATAGAAAAGAGCCCCCACCAAGCCCCCCGCGGCTCCAGCCACTCTGCTCGATCCTCGTTGCACCGCACCGCCACAGCGCGGACATTGATATGCCATTTGCAACCCCGGCCTTTAGATGATGATGTGTCGCCTCAGTGACCGAAAATCTTGTCGCCTTGAAATGCGACAGGACTGCAAGCATCCCGTCTTGACCCACTTCTGTCAATTTTGCAAATATCCCGAAGCCCGGCCTCGCAGGGCAACCGTCGGCCTCGTCGTCTTGTCGCTTCTTTCCGGCCCATAGTGGAACTTTCATCGCGCCAGCGCATCTAACCTCTAGCGGGAATTTCGTAATTTTTTATCCGGGAGGCTTATGAATCGCTACATCTCCATCGCAGCGGTCGCCATCGCGTCACCCCTGCTGTTTTGCTCGTCCGCGCCGGCTGAAGATCGATCGGCGGCGCCCGCGCCGGGCCCAACCGTGCTTTGGGCGACACCCCTGCCCAACAATGCCGAATCCGATGCGCAGCTTCGCCAGGAACTGGACAAGGCTCGCGCCCAGATCGATCAACTTCAGAACCAGCTCAACCAGCTGCGGCAGACCGTCGATCGGCTTCAAAGCTCTCGCTTGTCGGAGCAATACCGTATTTACCTGACCCCTCAGACGCCTACCGACAATTCCAGGCAAGGCTGGATCCCCAGGCAATTCGACGGCATTCAGTATTACATTGTGCCGACCGGATTGAAGGGAACGACCACAAGACCGTCGATCCACTAATCGGCCATCTGCCGTTCTCCATTTGCGTTGGCCCAAAGCCTGTGCCATGGGCAGTCTTGCGCGGTATAATTCCGCCATGGGCCTCTTCAAATCCAAAGACGAACGCCGTATCGAGCGCGAGCTGAAAATCCGCGGTTGCATGCGATCCATTTAGCGTTCCATCCGCAAGCAGGCAAAATTTGCCGAGGACTTCAGACAGTACACCCAGCACGCCCAGC
>CAZCKE010000523.1:0-2775 GCA_964499005.1 uncultured Tepidisphaeraceae bacterium | reverse complement strand
ATCAGCCGAAAACACGCAAGGGCGGCAAAATCAGGTTGGAAAATCGCCGGGCGTATTTCGCTTGACCGCCTGCATCGCCTTGGCGGCGGCGGCAATCGTCTGCTCGATATGCCGCGGCTCGTGAGCCAGGCCGATGAACATCGCCTCGTACTGGCTGGGAGCGAGCATGATCCCCTCCTCCAGCATTGCATGAAAGAAAGCGGCGTAAGCGGTCGTGTCGCAGCCGGTAGCCTGTGCGAAATTGGTCACGACGTCGCCGACATTTTTTATGAAGAAGGGGGTGAGCATGGAGCCGACACGGTTGACAGCCAGCGGAACTTTCGCCTCGGCCCCGGTAGCAACGAGCCCTTGCTCCAGGCTCGCGGCCCGCTCTTCAAGGACCCCGAAGACGCCGGGCTCTTTCAAGATTTCCAGCGTTTCGATTCCCGCGCTCATCGCCAGGGGGTTTCCGCTGAGAGTTCCGGCCTGATAAACGGGGCCGGCGGGGCTGATTTTTTCCATGAGGGACTTGCTTCCGCCGTAGGCCCCGACCGGCAGACCGCCGCCGATGACTTTTGCCAAGCAGGTGAGGTCGGGCCGCACGCCATATTTTCCTTGCGCGCCGCCCCAGGCCACGCGAAATCCGGTCATGACTTCGTCGAAGATCAAAAGCGTATTGTGTTGGTCACATAACTTCCGCAGGCCTTGCAAATATCCACCGGCCGGCAGGACGACCCCCATGTTTCCGGCGACCGGCTCGACGATGAAGCAGGCAATTTCGCCGGGATATTTTTGAAAGACTTCCTTCGCCTCCGCAAGATCGTTGTATTGCACCACGACCGTTTGCGCCGCGCTGGCCGCCGAGACGCCCGGGCTGGAAGGCATCCCCAGCGTCAACGCCCCGCTCCCGGCGGAAACCAGCAACGCATCGGCGTGGCCGTGATATCCGCCGGCGCATTTGACGATTTTTTCGCGACTTGTCGCCGCGCGGGCTAGGCGGATGGCGCTCATAACCGCTTCGGTGCCGCTATTGACGAAACGCACCATCTCAATGGACGGCATTGCCGAAACGATCAGCGAGGCCAGATGAATTTCCCCCTCGGTCGGCGCGCCAAAGCTGGTGCCTCGCCCAATCGCCTTGGACAGGGCGGCGACGACGCGCTCGTTGGCATGCCCGGCAATCAGCGGCCCATAGCTGGCGACATAATCGATGTACGCATTGCCATCCAGGTCCTTCACCATGCAACCGGCCGCCTCCTTGATGAAGAGGGGTGTTCCCCCCACGGCTTTGTAGGCGCGCACGGGTGACGACACCCCGCCGGGCATGATCTGGCGGGCTTTTTCGAATGCCGCCTCGGAGTGAGCGATGGTTCGCACGATGCGCGCATATTAGCGGAGAAATCCGCCGGGACACAGGCGAAAATCGCGCTCATGGCACACCGACGGCTTTACCTTTGAATCGCGGCATCAACCGGAGATTCCGGCTCTTCCCCGCGGTGCCCGCCATTCGCATCCCTCGCCAGGGAACCCCGACCACTCGATCCCGCCCCCAAACGACCATTGACCCGTTATGTATTGATATATATAACGGACCACGGGGTTCCTGACCGCGTGGATGAAGCCATGAAACAGATACAGGTCCCGTCACGTCAAGCCAACGGCTTCACGCTTTTGGAAATCCTGATCGTGGTCGGAATTCTGGCGGCCTTGATCGCGCTGCTCATGCCCGCGCTCTCCAGGGCGCGGCGAAGCGCCGAGGCGGTCACGTGCGCCTCCAATCTCAGGCAATGGGGCATTGCCACGATCATGTACGCCAACGAATACGACGGCTTTCTTCCCCGCCGCGGCCAGGGAGTCTCGCCGACCTTTCAGGTGACGCGGCCGACCGATTGGTTCAACGCGTTGCCGCCCATGATGAGATTGCCGCGTTACATGGATCTGATCCCCGCGGGACAAATACCCCGTCCCACCAAAAATTCAGTTTGGCTTTGCCCCCAGGCGGTCGACGTGGGGGGAACTTATTACTGGTCGTACGGCATGAACATGGGCCTCTCCGTCTGGGAAGCCAGCCAGAACAACGGCAATCCCGACAAAATTACCGGCGTGGGAAACACCTCGATCCTGGTGCTGCTGGCTGATGCGCCCGGGGCCTACTGCTCGGTATTTCCGTCGATTCATCCCGGCGGATACAACCCCGTGCCTCGCCACGACAACAACGTCAACATCTGTTTTCTCGATGGGCACGTCGCCGCGTTTCCCGGTTCGTACATCGGATGCGGCACCGGGCTCGTTGAACACCCGGATGTGCGCTGGCATCCGCCGCACAACACATGGAACAGCGCCCAATAAACGTCCGGGCTTTAAGGGATGGGAAGAGGAGAAATGGCATGCGGAATAACTTTAAAGTGGTGATGCTGGCCGGCCTATTATCGCTGGCCTCGGCGGGCTTCTTCCGCGCATCGACGATCGTCACCATTCCGATATTCCAGGACATTACGTTCTTCGGCGACGGCGATGTCGAGCACAACGCGTCGGGGCCCGGCCTGTTCGTCGGCTCCGACCCCGCCAATCGCAAGCGCGCGATGATCGAGTTCAACGTCGGCGCCTTTATCCCCACCGGTGCGCAGATCACCAACGTGACCCTGACGATGTATGTCGGCCAGGTCGCCGGTTCGGGCGGCGGCTCAGGCTCGGGAGGCGATTCCACACCCCGTACCATCCGCCTGTTTGACGTCTCCCAGGCTTGGAACGCCAGCACCAACGGCATCACCGGCGCCACGGGCTTCGGTGGGACGG
>CAZCKE010000522.1:0-2781 GCA_964499005.1 uncultured Tepidisphaeraceae bacterium | reverse complement strand
GCGAGCCACGTCCCCCAGCGTGAGCGACCTCGTCGCGCACGCCACGGACCAGCCGCGGCGCCGGAGCACGGGGAGCCAGACGAGGGCGAGTAAGGTCTCGATCCCCACCACTCGCCATAACCGCGCCGAAGAAAACGCGGACGCGTGCGGCATGCCCAGCAGGTGAGCCACGAGCGATCCCGCGGTGAACGTTCCTACCGTCGAGACGACGACGGCCCAGAAGAGGGCTCGCGAAGGGACCGGCGGATCGACGACGCCCATCGGCGCAGCATCTCACGAACGACTGGAGCTGCGGCCCGGCAACGGTTTGCGCAATGGACAGGCGCCGATGAAAGCTCCGGTCCCGTGGCGACTCAAGGGTCGATGCCGCGCGACGACGGCTTGAATCCGGGCGCGCTCACTGCAATCCTGCGCGGCAGTAATGTCCGCCGAAGAGCAGGCCCTCATCCGGGCGTTCGTGCTGTCGTCGAAGCAGGAGCGCTACCTCGGCTTCATTGCGAACCCGAAGCTCCGTGCGAAGTTCACGCGCTCTCTCTATCACTTCGCCGACCTCGACGAGGCCTGGGCGGTCGAGATCCCACGCGGCGAACAGACCACCGCGGCCATCGAGAACCAGCTCGTCCGGCGCGGCGCCCCGAAGACTTGCTACGTCGTCTCGACCAACGATCGGATCGATCAGAAGATCCTTCCTCTGTCCGAGGCCCTGGGCATCGTCGTGGGCAGCGAGGACGGGACGCTACTCTCGTGCGTCCGCGGGCGGCTGGGCTACTACGAGGGAGAGTCGCCCAACAATCGGGTCCTCCTCGTCCGGGCGTAGCGGCGCTCTACTTGAGCCGGACGTCGACCGGCAGTGGCAAAGCGCGCATGCCTGCGATGACCAGTTGGTCCACCTGAGGGGCGCCGAGGGCCGACAGATGCGTGTCGTCGCTGACCGCGAACATCGGCACCGAGGCTGTCGGCCCAAGGCCCTCGAGCCACACCGTGGTCCTCGCGGTCATGTCGATGAGGGGTGTGCCCGTCGCCGTGGCGACGGCGATGACGGCGGCCGGGTAGTCCCCTTGCGCGGTCACGTGGGTCGGGGCGATGGTGTTGCCCGAGAAGCTCCGTCGGCTGATGGGCGTGAGCAGCACCGGCACCCCGCCGGCCGCGCGCGTGTCCGTCACGTACATCGTGAGGTAGGTGCGAAAGCACGCCGAGCCCGTGCACGCGGGCGAAGGATCCGTGAAGAGAAGGGGCTCGGCGACCTTCTCGTCGTTGTGGCCGAACTCGATGAACACGTAGTCACCCGGCCGGATCCTGGGCTTGACCGCCGCCCAGTCTCCTTCGTCGGCGAAGCTCTTGGAGCTCCTGCCCGACAGCGCCGCGTCGTCGATGGTCACGCTGGGCATGAAGAACTGTTGAAAGACCGAAGCCCAGCCGACTCGCATCGTCGGGTCGGTCGCAGGGAAGATGCACGCCGTCGAGTCGCCGACGACGTGGAGGGTGAGGTTCGCAGGAAGAGACGTGGTGCCCGCGTCGACGTGGCCGCCGCTCGAGCCGCTACTTCCACTCGACGAGCTGCCCCCGCCGCTGCTGCTGCTGGAGCTTGCGGCGCCGCCGCTTCCCCCCGACGAGCTGCCGCCGCTGCTGGTCGAACCGCTGCTGCTGGTCGAACCGCTGCTGCTGGTCGAACCGCCGCCCCCGCTGCTGGAGCTCGATGCGCCGCCGGCTCCGCTCGAACCCGCCCCAGAGGACCCACTGCGGCTCCCGTCCACACCCGCGTCGCTCGACCGGGAAGGCGACGAGCCCCCGCTGGACGACGACGAGTCGCCGACCGGGCGCTCGCCGCTGCCCGATCCCCCGCATCCCAACGGACCGCAGAGCCCCGCGGCCCATGCTCCCAGTAGCACCACGCGCAGCAGAATCCTGTTCATGTTTTCGGTTCCCTCGTGTGGGTTTTCGAGCCCGCTTCCGGTCCTCGATCCCACGTCGAGACGCGAAGAAGACGGATAGCCCGAGCGCGTGCCCGCGCCGCGACCGCGAGCACGCCTTCAGAGGCCGGCAGTGGGCATCTTCTCGATCGCTTGTCCGTCGCCCGCGACCCAGTAGACGGCGTTCGCGTCGGCGACGACCGAGTACGGGCACGCGCCGCCGCCCGTCGCTCGCTCGCTGGCCGCATGTCCGCGGGAGCCGCCGCCGACCTGCACGGCGTAGAGCTCGGCCCCCGACGCGCAGGGGGTACCGCCGTCGGGGCTTGCGTTCGCGCGAAAGAAGAACGCGCGCGTGGCGTCGGTCACCAGTCCGAACGCTGGACCCAGATCGAGCGTCGACGTACCCCCCCCGGCCGCAGGGGCCTTGCCCACCCGTGTGCTCGAAGTGAAGACGACCTGATCGCCGGACACCTCGAGCCGGTCGAACGCCTCGCCGGGGTCGGGCGTGGCCACGGGCGTGGCCCCGCCGCCGGCGATGGGCACGCGGCTGATCGAAGTGCCCGACTGCTGTCCCACGTAGATGTACGCGTCGTCGATGGCGAACGTTCCGGAGATCGTGAGCGAAGTCACGATGCGCGTCGCCGCGCCGCCGGACGACTTGGAGACGCTCTCGAGGTAGTTGCTGGTAAGGCCCGCGCTGAACACCAGGTAGCTTCCGTTGACGCGGAGCCCGGAGATGTATTCCACGCCCTGCGCGGAGGCGAACGCAGCGAAGTTGCCCCCGAGGCTCGGCAGGCGGCTGACGCCGCTCCCTCCGCCCGCGAAGCCATACACATAGGACACGTCGGCGGCGATGCTGTCCGGGTAGATC
>CAZCKE010000521.1:0-2797 GCA_964499005.1 uncultured Tepidisphaeraceae bacterium | reverse complement strand
AGTTGCGGCCGTCAAAAATGATCGGGGTGTTCATGGTCGCCGCGATCTTTCGGAACGGAAGCGTGCTGTATTTGGGCCAATCGGTCAGGAGCGCGACGGCATCCGCGCCGCTGGCGCAACTGACGGGGTCGTGGGACCACTCGACTTCATCCTTGAAGATCTGCTTCATGTGCTCCATCGCCTTGGGATCGGTCGCCTTGACGGTGGCGCCTTTGTCCAGGAGATGGCGGATGACGTCGAGCGCGGGAGATTCGCGGATATCGTCGGTATCGGCTTTGAAGGCCAGGCCCCAGACGGCGATCTTGGAACCCGAAAGCGGGCGACCCAGCTTCTGCTCGATCTTTTCGACGAATCGCTTTTTCTGGTTTTTATTGACGGTTTGGATGGCGTTGACGAAAAGGTTTTCGTGGCCGACCGTCCGGGAAATGTGCTCCAGCGCGGCGACGTCCTTGGGGAAGCAGCTTCCGCCGTAGCCGCAACCGGCGCGGAGGAACGCGGGGCCGATGCGGTTATCCGAGCCGATGCCTTTGCGGACGTCCTCGATGTCGGCGCCGTAGCCCTCGCAAAGAATCGTCAATTCATTCATGAACGAAATGCGCGCGGCGAGCATGGCATTGGCGGCGTACTTGGTCAGCTCCGCCGATTCCCAGTTCATCGTCATGAAATTCTCTTCGCGCTTGATGAGGGGATCGTAGAGGCGGCGCATGATGCGGAAGGCTTCAGGAGACTCACCGCCGATGACGATGCGGTCGGGCTCGAGGCAGTCTTTGACGGCACTGCCCTCGCGAAGGAATTCAGGATTGCTGACGACCTGCACGTGAGCGCGGGTCTGCTGCTTGAGGAAGTTGTACAGCTTGCGGTTGGTGCCGGCGGGAACCGTGGATTTAACGACGATCGTGACGAGGTAATCCTGATTGTTCTCGGCCAAGGCGTCGCAAACTTCCTTGCCGGCCCCTTCGAGGTAGCTCATGTCGACGGTGCCATCGGGCTTGGGAGGCGTGCCAACGGCCAGAAAAATGACCTCTGCGTCCTTGACGGCCGATTTGACATTGTCGGTAAATTGGAGTTGGCCCGAGGCGTAATGCTCCTGCATCAACTCGTGAAGCCCCGGCTCGAAGATGGGGCAATGCCCATCGAGCAGGGTCTTAAGCTTCTTAGAATCTTTTTCGACGCCCCGGACAGAATGTCCGACAGTCGCCAAACAGGTCCCGGTGACCAACCCCACATATCCACATCCGATGACGGTTACATCCATGACAATTTCCTATGAATCAAATTAAAAGAGCCCGCAGTGGACACCGCAAATTCTACACGCCGATTCGATATCAGCCAGCCGGAAAAAATACGCTTTCCGTCCAAAGACTGGTTTTCATACAACTCGTTAGATCAAATCGGATAAGAAACGGTGCGGGTTTCCGATTCTCCGGGGATTTTTAGTTTGGCGGGGTCAATAAAAAGTTCGCATGCGGTTTATCTTATGGGACTTGGAGGCACCTTGCGCGACTTGCGGGAACTGCGTCGCTACGAATAGGCTTAAGGTCAAGGGAAAATGCCCATACAGAATGTTGCCAAAGCCCAGACGCCTGACCCCACGAAGCGGGAGCAAGCGCTGCGCGTCTTGATGATGACAGATTATTTCCCTAAGCCAACGATCCCGGCGATGGGGGTGTGGGCTCTGGAGCAGGCGCGGGCGCTCAAGGCCGCGGGTGCCGAAATGCTGATCGTTTCCCCCACAAGCTGGATTCCGCCTTTTCTGCGATCGCGACCAGCGGCGAAGCGATTCAGCGATTGTCCGGCAACCCATGACTGGGAGGGGATCGAAGCGCGATACCCGCGTTGGATGTTTTACAGCAATGAGCGGGTTCGCAGGCTTTGGTATCGACGGCCGAAAATAGCCTGCTGGATCGGATGGCGGACGGTTCGAGGGGCCCTGGAAAAGATCGTGCGGGAGTGGAAGCCGGATGTGGTTTTCGCGCATCACACCGTGCCGGGAGGAATGCTGGCGCTGCGGCTCAAGGAGCGGTTTGGGTTGCCCTACATCGTGCAGGATCACGATTTAGGGGCGATTGAATCTTGCGCCGACGCGCCGGGGAGGCTTCGGGCATTTGAGCAAGTGGCGCATGGGGCGAGCACAATGGCAGGAGTTACGCATCGGATGTCGCGATCGTTGGCAAGGCTGATTCCGGAGAGCAACACGATCACACTGCGAAATGGAACGCGGCATCTACCGGCGGAGTTGTTAACGGCGCCGCGCCTGCCGGAATTGGCGGGATGGCTCGTCGTCTTCAGTGCATCGCTCTTTTACGAGCGCAAGCGGATACCATTACTGATCAAAGCGTTTGCCAAAATTGCGGCGCGGCATCCCCAAGCCAAGCTGCGATTGGCGGGAGATGGCGCGGAGCGGCCGGCAGTTCATGCGGCGGTCGCCGAGGCGGGCTTGGGAGATCGCATTCAGTTGCTGGGCATGCTGGAACACGACCGAGTGCTTCAGGAGATGGCCTGGTGCGACGTGTTCATGTTGATTGGGGAGAATGAACCGTTTGCGACCGTGTATCTGGAAGCGATGTCGGCGGGAAAGCCAGTCATCTGCTGCAATGACGGGGGCATTTGCGAGTTGCTCAAGGATGGAGTTCAAGGCCGCACGGTGCCGCCCAGGGATGTCGATGCGGCGGCGGCGGCGCTGGATCAATTGCTCTCGGATCGGGAGCTTCGCCGGCGCATGGGGCAGGCCGGGCTGCGAAGATCGGTGCTCGATCTGTGGGTCATAGTCGCGGTCTGCATGTTGATATCAGAAATG
>CAZCKE010000520.1:0-2818 GCA_964499005.1 uncultured Tepidisphaeraceae bacterium | reverse complement strand
GCCCGCCGATGGCGGCAATCGCGCCCAAATGCTATCGCGGAAGCCGGGGGGCAACGGCAACCGTGGCCACTATGCTCGCGGTGCATCGCGCCGCTGACACCTGGTTGGATCAAGTCAACGTATATCTCGCGCTGACGGAATCAGCCCGTCAGAAATTCATCAAAGGTGGATTTCCCGCCCATAAGGTTCGAGTAAAAACCAACTTCATCGATCCCGCCCCGCCTTTGGGCAGCGGATCGGGACAATACGCGATTTTTGTGGGACGCCTGACCCCTGAAAAAGGCATCCGAACTCTCTTAGACGCTTGGAAACATTTGGAAACCACGGCAAACGGAGCCCCCATTCCGCTCAAAATTTTAGGTGACGGCCCCCTGGCGTCCGAGGTGGCGGCCGCGGCGCAAATTTGCCCGTCTATTCAATGGCTTGGCCGAAGGCCTCACGCGGAAGTCTTGGCCTGTTTAGGAGAAGCTTCGTTTTTAGTCATGCCTTCTCAATGGTACGAAGGCGCGCCGCGCGTCATTGTCGAAGCTTTTGCCACGGGAACCCCCGTCCTGGCGTCAAGCTTGGGCGCCATGAAAGAACTCATCGAATGCGGCCGGACCGGACGCCTGTTCCAGCCGGGCGATGTCCACGATTTAACTGCGCAGGTTTTACGCATGCGCGCCGAAGCGCCGCGGTTTCGATCGTCAGCCAGACAGGAATTTGAGACGAAATACACGGCCGCATCGAATTACCGCCAGTTGATGGAGATCTATGATTTCGCGCAATCCCAGAGATCGGAGTCTTTCGAACAGGCCACTGCGGCTCTCAGCGGCGCGATGTAGACTCTGGACCGCAATGTCTTGTCTCACGTCTTGTCCGGCGCTCGCCGGAATTCTCGCGATTCTCATCTCCCATTTCGCTGCTGCCGCCACCTATCATGTCTCGCCGTCCGGCGACGACACCTCTCCCGGCACATCGGACAAGCCTTTCAAGACCATCTCGCGCGCCGCTCAAATCGCCGGTCCGGGAGACACCGTTCTTATCGCGCCGGGAACTTACCGCCAGTGGGTCGCAGTCACTCATTCCGGCACTCCCGACCATCCCATTCTATTTCAAGCCGAAAAAACAGGCTCAGTTATTATCAGCGGCGCGGATGTGCTCGCCGATTGGTTGCCAGTCCCTCATCATCCGGGCTGGTTTGTTACGGATTGGCCCCACGATTTCTACGTTGGCGCCAATCATGACGGCAGCAAAATACGCAACCACGGAGCTCCCGCGCCCATCGGCTGCGCCGAGCAGGTGATCTGGAACTCCCGTCCGCTCACTCAGGTCATGCAGCCGGAGGAACTGGCGCCCGGTGATTTCTTTGTGGATTGGAACACTCACCACCTGACAATTTTTCTGCCGGGAGGAATCGATCCTCGAACAACCCAAATCGAGGGGTCAACAAGATCCCATCTTTTTTCACCGCTCGAGCAATTCAACAAGCTAAGCGACATCCGTTATATCACGATCCAGGGAATCGTCTTTCGTTACGCGGCCAACTTCGCTCAACGGGGCGGCGTGATTCTCGGCACCGGCTGGTACGCCCAAGATTGCATCGTGGAATGCAATAACGCCGGCGGCATGCTCTTGCACGGCGACAACATCACCGTCCAACGTGTGACTTGCCAGTACAATGGATTCACCGGCATCGGCGGCACCGGCAGCAATCTGCTCGTGGAAGATTGCACTATTCACGACAACAATCGCAAAGGTTTCCCTATCTCCTGGGATGGAGGAGGCGGCAAATTCACGCATACTGACCATCTGCAGGTCGTCCATCACCGCAGTTATGACAACACAGGTCCCGGAATCTGGCTCGATGGCACCAACACGAATTATTCGATTCGCGACTCTGCATTCATCGGCAATCATGGACTCCGCGCCGATTGGGAAGGCATCGGAATATTCGTGGAAATCAGCCCGGGCCCCGGCCTCATTTCAGGCAATATGGCCTCAGGCAACAGCGGCTCGGGCATTACCCTGGCTGAAAGCCAGCAGATTAGTGTGGAAGGAAATACCTTGGTTCACAACGGCGCATGCATCGAACTGCGCGCGATGGAAGGCCGCGGAAACAATCGCCTGGAAAATCTCATGATCGCGAATAATCGCTTCGGAGCTTGGCGGAATGCAGCTATCGAAACCAGTCTGGGCCTTTGGACTCCCGACTCGATCAACAGCAGAAAGATCGCCGCCGATTCCAATATTTACAATCCCCCACCTCAAAGACCGCTGATCCAATGGGCCGGTCATGGTCTTGCGGATCTCAACGATGTTCGTTCTTTTCTAGGTTTTGAGAAATCAGGGGAAGTTAGTAAATTCCAGTACGTCGAGCCGTCTAGCGATCCGCGATAGCGCTGCTTGATCATTTCTCTCATTCCGGCAGACAAGAAGGTGAACCCCGCGTCCTGGTCGTTTTCACCTCCACGAACTTGCCGGCGCCTTCGAGTGCGCAGCTCCAGCCCAGCTTACGACGCCACATGAACGGCGAGTTGGCCGCCAGTTCCCGGACCTGGCAAAACGCCTGGACCAACTACTTGGATGCCGAACAAACGGACGTCACCCAAACGCGACAGTTCCAAAATTGCCGCCTTATAAGCTCAATTCCAATGAATGCTCTCTGGCCATTCACCTCGTTTGACGCGAGCCAACGACAACTCACGCAAAATCTTGATCCTGCTGAGGCACCATTGCTCTTCTGCCGTAAACAGAGCATCCAAGGGCAACAAATCATCGATAGTCATTACTGATTGAAACCACGGCCTCTGGCCGTGGACGCGTTTAGGCTCTGCCG
>CAZCKE010000519.1:0-2835 GCA_964499005.1 uncultured Tepidisphaeraceae bacterium | reverse complement strand
GAAAGTGCCGAATCACCAGTTCGCGGACGTCGGCAGGCAATTCGGCGATGGCATCGTCGACGTGAGTGGATAAATCCTTCCATTGCTCAAGCGAAGGATCTGCTTGCGACAGGATTTCGTCGGCATGAGCGCTTTCGCGGTGCTGTCGCCGGACAGAGGAGCGAAGAAATTCGAGCGCTCGATGGCGAGCTAGGACATACAAAAAGGATGGCAGAGAACCGGCGACGCTCCCGGCTTTTTTCGCCAATTGCAGAAAGCAATCCTGAGTCACATCTTCCGCGTCCGCTTGATTGCGCGTGACTCGCAAGCTGGTCGCATAAACCAAACCGGCATAACGCCGAACCAGCTCCGCGAATGCTTGGGCATCGCGCCGGGCGTTATAAACGGCCAGAAGGGATTGATCGGTTTGAACGCCAAGATCGCCCGGCATTGTGGTTTGCATCATCATAGATCAGTTGAACCTCCTGCGGGAGGATGCCGGGCGGCCGGAGCTTATGCGCGAAAAAAAATCGCATAAAAAGAGTCCGGCGGCATCCTTTAATATAATCTCGAAACAAAGGGAGCTTTATGATCGATTTGGTTCGCACATCATTGATCAACCAATTTGGGGCCGGCCTGACGATGCTGGAGGATTGCATCCAGAAATGCCCGGATTCGATGTGGGGAGAAGCGGTGGGGCGGATACCTTTCTGGCACGTCGCCTATCACATTCTCTTCTTTACCGACTTATATTGCTCGGTGGATGAACATGCCTTCAAGCCGCAGCCATTTCATCGGGAGAATTACAATTTTCTGGATCGCCAGCCATTTCCGCCGTTCAAGCCTGTCGCGGCCGATCAACCTTACGACAAATCGACGCTGCTGGGCTACTCGAAGACCTGTAAAGCCAAAGTTGTTGAAAGTGTGAGCAAGGAGACAGAATCAACGCTGGCGGGGCCGAGCGGATTTGAATGGATTCGTATCCCGCGTCTGGAAGCGCATTTGTACAACATCCGTCACATCCAGCATCACACGGGTCAACTGAGCGCGGCTCTAAACCGTACGCAGGGCGAAGGCGGCAAATGGATCGGCACGCATGCCTTATGAAATCCGCATGCCCTTGTGAAATCCACCGCACCCTCCTTGCATTCAAATCGGGCCGTTCTTAGACTTTGCGGCCTTAAATGCCTGGACTGATTCCAACGTGGGCGTCGCCGTCGATCTTTTCGCTGGCCGAGGAAAATGCCGCATCTCCTGTTGCGGCGGCCGCAATTCTTGGGCTGTGCGTTGCGGCTGGAATTGGGACGATTCTGATCCTCCCTAATCGTCAGGAAGCCAAGATTCGCCGACTTGGAGCGGCACTGGTTGGCGCAGCGGCGATTATCCTGGGGCTGCTCATCCTTCACGGATTTGCGGGCCAGGACGTTTCGGGCACGGGGATTTATTTCTGGATTTTTTCGGCCATCGCATTGGCGTCGGCGCTGCGGGTGGTGACGCATCCTCGACCGGTCTACTCAGCCTTGTACTTCATCCTGACGGTTTTCGCGTCGGCGGGGTTGTTTATTCTGATGTACGCCGAGTTCATGGCGGCGGCGTTGATCCTGATCTATGCGGGGGCCATCCTGGTCACTTACGTTTTTGTGATCATGCTGGCCGCGTCGGCGCAGACGGGCGAGACGGGGCCGCTGGCGGGATTGAATGAGTGTGACGTCGTAAGTCGCGAGCCATTTATTTCCTGTTGCGTCGGCTTTGCGCTGATGGGCGTATTTTTGTTCATGATTTTTGACAAGGCTCAGGCCGCGGAGTTCGTCAAGCAGCCCCCCAATGGGCCTGCCTTGGTAGGCGATGAAGCGGTTCAAGGATCAACGCAATCGGTGGGGCAGTATCTCTTTGAGAATCAACTGGTTAACCTTGAGGTCGCCGGGCTCATCCTGACGGTCGCGATGGTCGGGGCGATCATCATTGCCCGCCGTCGTGTCCCCGGCGAGTTGCAGGACTCGGCTTATGCCGATTCCGAAGTCATCACGGCCCACATGACGCCGCTGGATGATTCGCCTCAAAGTATTCCCGTTTACGGCACCAAAAATCCCGGGCAAAAGGCGTTCCCGCAGAACTGACGCGAGAGATTTAAACCATGATGTCCCAAGCGGCTTTACAACATTACCTGGCGGTCGGCGCGATCATGTTCGCCATCGGCGTGATCGGCTTTGTCACCCGCCGCAATATGATCGTTATCTTCCTCTGCACGGAACTGATGTTTCAGGGCGTGGCGATCAACCTGATCGCCTTCAGCCGCTACCACGGGGATCTGGCGGGGCAGGCGTTTGTCATCTTTGTTTTGGTGATCGCGGCCGCCGAAGCTTCTCTGGCTTTGGGTCTGGTCATTCTGCTCTTCCGTGAACGAAATACGCTGGATGTGAACGCATGGCGCGAGCTTAAAGGATAAGCGGCCATTTTTAATCACTAACCTCGAAATCTCCCGGAAATGGATTCCCTTTTCGCCGTCAAATATTCCTACCTGATCCCGCTGCTCCCCCTGATTGGAGCGGCCATCGCGGGATTTCTCGGGGCCAAGTGGCTCAAGGGTCTCTCTCACCTGCCGATCTGGCTGGGCGTCGGAGCCAGCGCGGTGATCTCACTGTCGCTCCTCTTTTCGATGGTCGGGATGAGTCACGATCACCTTTGGGCAGTTAGGGACTGGTACACCTGGATCGATGCGGGCGAATTCCAGGCGACTGCCGGGGCATTCTTTGATCCGCTCACCGCCGTCATTCCCAGCGTTGTTACCGGCATTGGCTTTTTCATTACGGTCTTTGCCGCCGGCGGATGGAAAACGGCCATTCCGAACGCTGCCAG
>CAZCKE010000518.1:0-2837 GCA_964499005.1 uncultured Tepidisphaeraceae bacterium | reverse complement strand
TTTCGAGGAGGAATTGACGCTCGAAGGCATGGGCAAGCGGACGCTGAAACTGCTGAATGATGCGGCCCGCCTGGTGAAATAGATGGGGGACTCAGAGCTGCGCGGCTTCGGCGGGGGATTCTTCCGTAACTTCACTCAACTTCCTCGACGGGCGGCGCGCGGGAATGTTGGATTTTTCATGAACCATTCCCATCTTCACCGCGGCGACGATGATCGAGCCAAAGATCACCAGATAAAACGCGATCGCGTACCGCAACCTCATGAAGGCGATCAGGCCGCCCAAAAAACAGAACGCGATCGCCAGGGCATAGCTGATCACGACGGTCTGCCGGATGGAAAACCCGCGATCGACGAATTGATGGTGAAAGTGATGCCGGTCGGCACTGAAGACGGGCCTGCGATTGACCCATCGGCGGACCAGTGCCAGGGCACTATCGAGCACGGGGAGTGCAAACATCACCATGGCGGCCAGCAACCACTTGGCCTGCTCGGAGGCGAGCGTGATGATCATCGTCGCGCAGGCAAAGCCGAGGAACATGCTGCCGGCGTCCCCCATAAAAATAGAGGCGGGGTTGAAGTTATAAGGAACAAATCCGAGCACCGCGCCCAGCAGGGCCAGGGCGAGGACGATGCGGACGGGATTGAGATTGGCGTTAATGCCAACGGTGGCCAGATGAACGGCCAGGAAAAGAAATCCCGCCGCGATGATGGCGGTGACGCCGCCGCACAGCCCGTCGAGGCCATCGAGCAAATTGGTTGCGTTGCAGCACCCGACCACGATGCCGATCACCAAAACGGCGCTGAGAATATGAGTGACGGTGGAAGGGATCATGAACGCCGGGCCCAGGGCATTGTTGATGCGAAGGTTCAACGGGAAAACCACGGGGTCCAGAATCTGGGTGCCCACCGACTGGGTAAGCAGAAGGATCGCGGCAACAACCTGGCCCAGGATTTTAATGAAGGGTCGCAATCCCCTCAGATCGTCCACCAATCCGAGACCCACGATGACGGCGCCGGCCGCCACGATGTTCAGCTTGACATGCAGATGCTGCATTCCGATCTCGGCCTGGGGGATGTGAAGTTGGCTCATCGCCAGCCCGGCCACCCAGCCCAGGAACACCGCGATGCCACCCAGATAAGCGACCGGGGCGCTGTGCAACTTACGCAGATGATCCGGCTGATCAACGATGCCATAATAGACGGCGATAGAACGCATCACCGGGGTAAAAAGAAAGCTGATAAGGAAAGCGGCATAGAAGACGTAGACATGAGGCGAAAGGACATCGTCCCAGGATACGGAGGTTGGAACGGCCGCGTTGATGATCGCCAACGTCTGCATGCTTTAGTGGCTGGTGTGATGGAGTAGTGGAGATACGACCGTGCCGGCTCGCTCTCTCGCTGATTTCCAACCGCCCGACAGTATAATGGGGACCCGCTCGGCAACCTATCTGATTTTTCTGGGATAACAGGATTGCGTGCTGACAAACTCAATTAAACAATCGATTACGAATGCATTTTGGTTTGGTCATCTTTTACCGAGCGGATGATCTGCTCAAGGTTAAAGTGGGGTTGGAATTCGATGGCTGAGCGGATTTTGTCGAGCTTAGGGACTCGGCGGAGAAGATCGTCGAAACGTTGCCCGTAGGCCTGCTCATAGGACAGGTATTCGATCTTGCTCGAAGAATTGCAGATTGAGATCACCCGGCGGGCCAGATCGTTGATGGAAACTTCCTGATCGCTGCCCAGATTGAATACCTGGCCGACGGCGGCGGGACGATCGACCAATCGGATGATCGCGTCGACGACGTCATTGACGTGGCAGAAGCAGCGGGTCTGATTCCCGTCGCCGTAGACCTGTAGAGGCGCATTTTTGAGGGCCGCCGCGACAAAACGAGGCAGGACCATTCCGTACATGCCGATCTGGCGCGGCCCAACGGTGTTGAATAATCTCACGATCGTGACCGGCAGGCCATATTCCTTGTGATAAGCCAGGCCCAGGAATTCATCGATCCCCTTGGCGTAAGCGTAGCACCATCGGCTGAATCGCGTGGCGCCGACGACGACGTCGTCATCTTCGCTGAAAGGAACGCGCGCTCCCTTGCCATAGACCTCGGAGGAGCTGGTGATCAGCACGGGCCGGCCATAGCGCTGGGCGGCTTCGAGAACGACCTCCGTCCCGTGAATAATGTTGCGAATCGTGCGAACCGGTTGATCGACGATGAGTTGAACGCCGACAGCGGCAGCGAGGTGATAGACCACGTCACAGGAGGCCATCGCATTTCCGACGGTGGCTTCGTTTTCAACCGAATCGCGAATGAATTGGAGACCCGGCCGGCCGCGCAGGTGAGCGATGTTTTCCAGCCGCCCGGTGGAGAGATCGTCGAGGATTGTGACCGAATGCCCCGCATCGAGGAGGCGTTCAGTCAAATGTGAGCCGATAAAGCCCGCCCCACCGGTGATCAGGAATCGCTTGGCCATGGTGACAGATTAAGACACGCGCTTCGGAGCGTCCAGTTGCAGGCAAGTTTCAGACCTGCCAGCGCTGTTGAAATGGGCAATCGGAATCGATTGGATCACTTGCCCATCTGAAATGCCCAGAACAGCGTTATGGAAACGGAATTGAACAGGGCATGGATAACAATGCAGGCCCAGAGATTGCCGGTGCGCTCGTAGACATAACCCAGGCATAGGGCAAGAACAAAAATGGGAGGGGCTTCCCACCATTCGTGAACCAGGGAGAAGAAAACCGACGTGAGCAGGATCGCCAGCCAGGGGTTATTGACCGAATAGCGCAGGAAAGTTTGGATGAATCCGCGGAAGAAAATCTCCTCGGCGAG
>CAZCKE010000517.1:0-2844 GCA_964499005.1 uncultured Tepidisphaeraceae bacterium | reverse complement strand
CCCCAGACAGCCCACCCCCCAGCGCCAAGCCGATCAATTCAAACATAAAGCTGACAAGAATGCTCCACCGGGAAATACCCAGTGAGCGAAGCGTGCCGATTTCCCGGCCCCGCCGCGCCACCGCCGCATACATGGTATTCATCGCGCCAAATCCACTCCCGACTGCCATGATGATCGCCACCGCCATCCCTAAAATTTGCATCGGCGCGCCGGCACTGGTCAGGTCGGCATAATAATCCTGCTCCTTGACGGCCGTCGCGTTCAGTTGCCGGTCATTCTTGATCGAATTGATCATCGTTTCCAATTCCGCTGGCCCTTTGGCCCGCACCAGCACGCTGCTCATGCTCCCCTGCCGGTCAAAATCCGCGCTGAGCTGGTTCAGATCGCACCAGATCTCACTGTTGACCGCCGACTGCCCGCCATCGAACACGCCGACGACCTGCCACCTTCCGCGGCCAAACTTTAGCGTCGAGCCCAGAGACGCCGCCGGGTAACGCTTGGCCACGGACCGCCCCACCACCACTTCCCGCAATCCCGGCTGAAACCACCGGCCGGCGATCATGCCCAGATTCCGCATTTTCACCCCCTGCGGCAACAACCCGCGCACCGTCACGTTCATCCCTGACGGATTATCCACGCTGGGAAGATTAATCACCGAGATCACTTCCGGGGAAACCATCACCTCTCCATCGGAGGAAGTGGCAAATCCCGGCAGCAGCTTGATCAGTTGGTAGGCCGAATCCGTCACCGTGCTATTCAGCTCCGCCGTGCTGCCCTTGCGCATCACCACCGCCTGTAGCGGGTGCCCCGTCGCGGCAAACACGGCCCGCAGCCCATTCACCAGCGCCATGGCCGTCACCAAAACGCAGACCGTCATCGCAATCCCCGCCGCAGTCATCAACGTGGTCGCCTTTCGCTCGACCAGGTTCCGGAGGTTGTAAGCCAATGGCACGCCCATATCGTCAGCATCATCCGGCGTATCTCATCGATTCCACCACCGAGCGACGCGATGCAAACCACGCCGGTGGTGCCGCGCTGAAGATCCCGATGACCACCGCGATCACCAACACGACCCCCGACATCCAGGGCCGAAACAGCGGCAGGCGAAATTGAACCTGGCTGTTATATGACGCGTGGCAGATCAAGGTGGCAGTCAGGCATCCAAGCAATCCCCCCACCACCGACAGCAGGGCCGCCTCTCCCAGCACCAGGCCGCGAATTTCCCCCGGAGTGAATCCCAGGGTACGCAGAATCGCCGTCTCCCTCACCCGCTCGCGGACCGTCATTGCCACCGTGTTGGCCGACATCAGCAATATCGTGAACATCACCGCTCCGCTGATCGCCGCCAGAAAAAGCTTCAAGTTCCCAAGAAAAGCCAGAAAGCTCAACCCAAACGCCTTCTCCGATTCCGATTTCGTCGGCGCCGGCGAGTTGTCGAACGTGGCGTCGATCGCATTGGCTATCCGCGGCACATCCGCGGCGCTATCCGCCAAAATCAAAAACGCTCCGACCGTATCCCGTTGCCCGCCGTTAGCCGAAAGGCTTTCCTGAAGATAATGGGCATTGAACAGCAGTTCTTCATCCTTTTCGGGGCTGGTGAAAATGCCCGCCAGCGTCAGTTCCAGGTTGATGGGGAAAATGTCGCCGACCAGAGTGATGCGCTCGCCGATCTTCCAGCCAAGGCTATCGGCCAGAGATTTGCTGGCGATCGCGCCGGTCTGCTGATGAATGAATGCTTCCCGCTGGTCGGCAGGGATTTCAACATCCGGCCTGACCTGGAGATACCCCTCCGGATCCACGCCAAAGCGGGCAAACTGATTCTTCGGGTCGCGAGAATCCTTATACACCCCGCCGAACCACTGCCAGGTTGTAATTGCCTTGACTCCCGCGACCGCGGCGACGCGCTGCTTGTATGATCCTGGCAACGCCTGGGCCAGCGATACCCGGTGGTGCACCACCAGCCGCAGCGCCTGAGTGGGCGACGTATCGTCGGGCGAAAACAGCGAGTGATACATTGCCAGCAGCACTCCCAGCAGGCACAGCGACACCGTCACGCTGGCCACCGTCAGAAAGCTCCGCCTGCGGTTCCGCAGGGCGTTTCGCGCGATGAAAGGTAAATGCTGAAGCATCGTTCCTAAAGACCATTGTTGCCGCGGAAGCGGTGTCCATCAAGAACAAGCAGGGATTACACCCTTATTTTGACGCTGATTGCCTGTTTTCGCTGAACTCGCTACCGTTCATTTTGCCATGGCCGACCCATTTACATCGCGCCCCGAAGCATCCGAGCACAATCCCTATTTCGGCAAGTACATTCAATTGGTCCCCAATGGCGACATCCGTGAATTCCTCGATTCCCAATTAACCGAACTGCTCGCTCTCCTGACCCCGCTCGCCGAACCCCAATCTCTCGTCCGCCACGCTCCCTACACCTGGAGCATCAAACAGGTCCTGGGCCACATGACCGACGGCGAGCGCGTCTTCGGCCACCGCGCCCTTTGGGTCGCCCGCGGCGCCTCTGCCCCGCTGTCGTCTTTCGATGAAAACGACTTCATGCGACACATCGATTTCGACCATTGGCCGTTTGCTGAACTCCTGGAAGAATTCCAATTCGTCCGCCGCTCCCAAATCCATTTCTTCCGCCACCTCGATGCCGACGCCTTTCTACGCCGAGGAATCGTCGGCGAGCATTCCACGAGCGTGCGAGCTATCGCCTACGTGATCGCCGGACATGTGAAGCATCATCTGGATATATTGCATAAACGCTTAAAGTGATTGGAGGACTAGGAAACACCCATACATCGGAATTTGCCTCGCCGTCGTTCTTCTGATCGCCGTCCAAACCGC
>CAZCKE010000516.1:0-2874 GCA_964499005.1 uncultured Tepidisphaeraceae bacterium | reverse complement strand
CGCCGTAGCCGCCGCGGCCACCGCCGCCATCGCGACGGCCACCGCCGCCGCCGCCACCGTAACCGCCGCCACCGCCACCGCCGCGAGGACGTTCCTCACGCGGGCGAGCTTCGTTGACGGTCAGGGCGCGGCCTTCATGCTGCTGGCCGTTGAGCGCGGCAATCGCCGCCTGGGCCTCGCCGTCCGAACCCATCTCGACAAATCCGAAACCCTTGCTGCGGCCGGTGTCGCGATCCGCGATCACCTCGGCGCTCTTGACGGTCCCGTGCGGGGTGAACATCTGCTCCAACACGGAGCTGGTCACTCCATAGCTCAGGTTACCTACATACACTTTGCTGCCCATGAGATACTCCAAAAATAGGGCACGACCCGAATTTTACTTTCCGGGTAAATTGAGAAAGGGGCTAACCATCTGGCCCAAGAGGTAGCAGCTGCGAGAGAGGCGGTGCGATCTGATCGACAAAGGACAGCTCACGAACCGGAGACTCAGTCGTCTGTTTTACCGCTTAAATCGTAATATCGCCCCCAAAGATGTCAAGTTAAACCATGATTTATCCATTGGAACCCGGCAAAAATGTTCAACACTAAACAGCCCGTCCCACAAGGCTTACGTTCACGCGCCTCATTCGGATTTCGCCAGGCTTCACGGACATCCCCAGGGTTAAGAACTCTTTCCCAATCTTATTTCGCTTTCATTGCAATTGCCCCGCATTCGGGACACCGCTGCGGTGTCGCCCGCAAATCATATCCGCAATAAGCACATAGCCCGATTCGTTTTCGCCGCCGTTGGCGGCGCGCATTCACCATCCACCACGCTGATAGCGGCGCGGTGACTACCAGGATCATCCAGGCGGGGACCGAAATAAATCGCGTGCGGCGGACCCATTTCGTTTGGCCGGGAGCGGCGGGGAATGGATAGAACTCCTGCACGTTCATGGAGACGTGCAGCCCAAGAAATCCCCCGAATTGCACCGGACCGCCGCGCGGCACGCGGCGGATCACCAGCCCGTTCATTCCCACCGCGTTGGCCTGGCTGTCGAAGGAAACCCAAAGATCCAGCTGCCCCATCTCCGACCGCGCCATGATCCTTTTAAAGCCCGGCCCGCTCAGCACCCGGTCGTACAAAATCTCTCCCGGCCAGCACAACCCCTGCACCACCAGCATCAGCGTCACGACGAAGGTGACAAGGCACGCCAGCGCGGTAACCCTGTTGAACACCCATCGGCGAAGGCGATTCATCGCCCGCTATTCTATCCTCTCTGTCGCGTTGGTATGGCTTATTCGCCCAAAACGGCCCGATCTCGCTGCCACTGTCGCGATGGCGCGCAAATTTCAGTCGAATCCGCCCGCCTCAAAAAAATATTTTCCATTCCTAAAACTTTTCAAACCCATTTTTCCTCCGCGCCAATCGAATCCGCCAACCTCGGCGCGCATCTCCCCCGTATATAGGTTCAGGGGTGAAAGTTTGGTATTAATATACTTGACTCAGGAACGCGGTTTTAGCGTTTTGGGGTCCGGCCAAACAATTGGAACCGAAAACTTAATGTGACTAACCGAAGACGTTTCGGATTTTGAGGATTTGTTCCCAGCCAAGCCTATCCCGATGACAACGAGCCCGCCACCGGCTTTGCCTTCATGAGATTCGGCAACCGTGACTGCAATATCGAATTCCACTTGATGTACGGGAAGTCCGCTGTGGAGTTCCGTGGGAGCGTCATCCGCAACAGCCGTCTTGCCGCGTGGATTAATTATTGCTGAAGCGGGGGAAAGTCTTTGTGCCGAGCGTACCCCCGCAATGATTTGTTGTAGTGATTCCGAGACGAATGTTTCCAGATTCATTTGAATCTCCGCCTTCCATCGTCACCGTTTTTTTCGTTCTTTGTGGGGCTTCTGCGGATCGGCGGCGGACTTCGGCAGTGCGGCCAGCCGGGTTATGGCGTCTTTGAACCTCGCCGCCGCGCCATCGCCTTCATCATAATCGTGGGCCGTCGTCTTGCGTTTGCCAAGCGGTGATGATTTGTGGGGCATGCTTACTCCATCAATGCTGGGGTATACCACAGTTTCGGGCTTCATTTCGCTAGCGATTTAATCCCCCAGTTTCGATCATCAACAACCCAAGAGTCTGGGATGGGATGTCGGATGAGTGCCGAAATATAGTAGTGGGCCTTGTGCTCATGCTCGATGATTTTTTCCCACCAGTCGCCACTTTCAGGCGGACGACTCAGCTCAACTATGATCGAATCGCCTGGGGGAGCACGGAAACGGTCCGTTTGTTCTATGATAATATTCCATGCGCAATCGTTAATCCGACAAATGATTTGTTCTTCGGGCACATCCAAAACCCATTTGTGCATTAGCGTTCCGGTGCATGGGTATTCGTCAATCGTGTAGCACCAGACGATTTGACCGTCGGGCTCACCTATTAAATCCCAAAGTCTCGAATAGGCCGATTTGATGGTCTGGATAGCGTTCGCGAGAAATGAAAGTGAATGATCGACCCTCCCCGACGTAAGCGAGTGACCTATTCCTTGCAGGGTCCATAATCTGGTCGAATGCATTGTAATTTAATAGGTATCCTACCACTGCCGCTTGCAAGCGCACAAGCTGCGCGGCCAATAAAACGGTAAATTAGACTGGGTTTGTAGTCCAACGATGATACTGCCCGATGATTGTCCCACATGGCAGCGCCCCTCTACAGCCAGAAGCAAATCGCGGCCATGATCCGCACTCCAAAATACGTTTCGTTCGACAAGTGGCAGGAACAGTGGGAAAAGGGGCGTGATTCAACAGACGAGCAACGACGAAGGGTTCAGGCAAAGCCCGAAGACACGGACGACCTCAACGAATTCACGATTGAAACCTGTAAATGCGTGG
>CAZCKE010000515.1:0-2876 GCA_964499005.1 uncultured Tepidisphaeraceae bacterium | reverse complement strand
GCCTCCGTGCACGTGCACGTGCACGTGCACCTCTTCCGCGAACCTCCCCCCTCTCGCCTCTTTCCCTCTCGCCCTCTCGCCCTCTCGCCCTCTCCCCCGATGCCCGGGAGTAGACTTCCAGGGTGCCCCCCGACCCGTCCCGCATCAGCGTGACCGCCAAGCTCGCGGCTTACTACCGCCAGTTCTCGGACATCGCGTTTGCAGGGGAAGTGGCGAGGCGCATCGGTGCCGACGACGCGTTCGAGCAGATCGTGCGAGAGCACGGGCTGGAGCGCGACGAGCTCAGCTTCTACGCTCCGATGTTCGAGGCGCGTTACAAGAGCATCAGCCAGCTGATCGGCAAGTCCGGATGTTTGCAGGTCCTCGAGCCTGCGAGCGGGTATTCCCTTCGAGGGCTCGATCTCACGCGGAGCGGCGCGGTGCGCTACGTGGAAACGGATCTGCCCGACGTGGTCGCGACCAAGCGCACGCTGCTCGACGACGTTGGGCGGCAGCACGGGATCCCACCGAGTCCGCTGCACGTCGTGAACGTCGCCGACGCGCTCGATTTCGAGCCCGTCCGAACCGCGGCCGGGGACCTCGATCCCGGCCTGCCTCTGATGGTCCTGTGCGAAGGGCTGATCGGGTATCTCACGAGGGAGGAGACGGAGCGTCTCGCGTCGAACGTGCGCGCGCTGCTATGCGCCTTCGGGGGCGGCTGGTGGATCTGCCCCGACTTCTCGTTCAGGGCCGAGGTCGGGAGTCTGCCGCCCGAGAGGGTCCGACTGCGTGAGGCCATCACCGGGGTCACCCAACGCCAGCTCGACGCCTCGGCGTTCGAGGACGACCGCGACCTCGAGGCCTTCCTCGCCCGTGTCGGGTTCGACGTGCGGGTCCAGAGTCAGATCGACGAGACTCCGGAGCTGTCGTCCATCTCCGCGCTGGGCCTGTCGCCCACGTGGGCCGAGCGCATGCGGCCGCTCTTGCGCGTGTGGATCATGACGCCCAGGTCAACGTCCTGAGGTTCGGGGGGAGGTTCCGGCGTCTCCGACGGAGCTCGTGCGGGTGGACTCAGCGTCTCGTCGACCATCGCGCGTGCACGGCGCGCGCGAATCGCGCGGGGGCCTCCCGATGCGAAGAGAGGAACATCAACGGCTCGAACACCTCGAGCTCCATCAACAGAAACTGCCCGTCTTGGATCACTCCGTCGACGCGCGCGTAGACCGGCATCGACGGCGCCGCGAGCACGCAGACACGGGCCTGCTCGACCCACGTCGAATCGACGTCGGCCGCTTCGGTCGTACCGCCGAACTGAAACTGCACGCGATACTCGCCTGGCTTGGGCCGCTTGCGAACGGCGTGGCTGAAGACTCCGTCGAAGAACAGCAGCGAAAGCTCTCCCTCGGCGATCTCGGGCAGGAAGGGCTGCATCAGCAGCCCCCGATCGCGGAGGATGCCCTCGACCTCCGATGCGTACGCTCCTGCGTCGTCGGCGCGGAGGCGATGCGTCCGATACCCGCCTCCGGAAATCGACGGCTTGATCACGATCTCCTTCCACCCGCGCGCGCTGGCCAGGGCGCTGAGATCCGGCTTCTCGCCGCGAGCGACGCAGACGGTCGGCACGACCGACACTCCGGCGCTCGCGAGCTCCTCCAGGTAGCGCTTGTCGAAGTTCCACGTGAGCACGTCGCCCGAGTTGCACAACAGCGCGGGGCCGGCGACGCGGGCCTCCAGCCACGCGCGAAACTCCGCGACACGCTCGAAGTAGTCCCATGGAGAGCGAATGACGATGGCGTCGAACGACGACCAGTCGACGGCAGGGTCGTTCCAGACGCTGGGCACCCCGGCAAGCCCGAGCGCGGCGAGCGCCGGAACCAGCAGGAGGTCATCTTCGTAGAGCTCGGGGAACGCTCCGCAGGTGACAAGGGCAACTCGTGGAGTCATCGATGCGACGCTACCCGCATACGAGCGCGCGGTCCTGACGCACGTGCGGAGGCGCGCTCGGGGACCCCCCTCTCGCCCTCAACCGATCAGAACTGGCACGCCGCGGGCAGCTTCACGCTCTTCAGCATCGCGCGGATCTGCGCGAACTCCGGCGCGCTCCCCGCCGGGCCGACCTGCTTCGCGACGTTGTCGCAATACACGGCTCCGGCGTTGAGTTGGAACGCCTCGGGGGATCCGCCGAGCTGCTTCGCCTGCGCACGCATCGCGTTGCAGCATTGCTCGACGCGCATCTGATTCTGATTCACCGCGGGGCCCGTGTACTTCTTGACCGCCGCCTCCGGAGCCGCGTCCTCCACGCCCGCCTCCTCGACGAGCGGGGCGAGCTCGGTCACCGTCGGCGTGGTGGGTGGGGGAGGGGGGCCCGCCTCCTCGATCGCCATGGGCGCCGGCTTCTTCGGGCAGCCGAAAAGGACCACGGCCCCGGCGACGAGCAGGGCCAGGTGCGACCAGCGACGAACGTGAACGCGCATCATCGATGCCGCGAGGGTACAGGGATCCCCCACCCGTGTGGAGTTTTAGGAACCCCCCATCGAGTTGCCGCAGTTCAGGCACTTGTAGCAGGCGCCGTTGCGCACGGTGATGTGCCCGCAAACGTCGCAGACTGGAGCGTCGCCCATCATCTTGTCGAGCTGAGCGTCGAGCGGGGACGCCCCCGCACCGGCGTCGCCCAGGGTCTCGCTCATCGCAGCGCTCCGAGCCGTCGCTTCGCGCGTGTGCGGGAGCGGCGCGTTGTCGGCCGGTACGAGGGGCGGCGCGGGCCTGCTGGGGAACGGCGCGCTGGCGCGAGGAGCCGGCGGCGCGGACGAATGCGCGGTGGCCATGGCCAGCGCCGGCGCCGCGTCGACGGGCGACTCGAGCTCCGGCTTTATGTGCGCGGGGGCGTGCCCGGGCAG
>CAZCKE010000514.1:0-2882 GCA_964499005.1 uncultured Tepidisphaeraceae bacterium | reverse complement strand
GAGAAAAAGGGGGAGATTGGGCAGGCGCTGGCCGGCCAGAAGCCACAGGGCGACAAAGGCAATCGCATAGATTCCGGCGTGCAATGCGACGCTGGCGTATCGTTTTTGCGAAAGTTCCCGCGCCAACAGCAGGGCGACCATCAATCCCGAAAGGGCCAGATGCGTCGATTTCATCAAGTTGAAGAGCGCCATAACCACCAGGAGGACAGGAATGAGCCACCGCCAGCCCCATGGTTTATCGCGGCTCAGGAGGTAATGAGCGACTAGGAGCAGAAAGAGATAGAACAGATGATCGACGTTGTCTTTGACATTGGGGGTCAGGGAGACCAACACGACGACCCAGAGGATTTGCACGATGCGCGACGTGAAGCCCTGAAGAGCGTAAGTGGCCAACAAGGCCATCAGCACGCCGAATACAATGCCGAAGGCGAACTGTTGATACGGAAGGATTCCACTGTAGTCTTCGAGATAGTTGAGGTATCCCCAAGGGCCGGCGTTTTGGATGAACTCGGAACCAAACTGGATGTGATGTGCGACGCAATACTCGAGCAGCATGTGGCTGCCGGGATCATGCTCATCGGTCACTGCGCGATGAGGAACACGGATAAAGACAAAGCTGAAGAGAATGAAGACGATCGCCAGGACAAGTCGGGCGAGAGTCACTTTGGGTTTTGCAGCGATTTTGGGATCAGGCGGCGCCTGAGCAGGCGTTGGGGTGGTCATTGATGGACCGAATTTACGAGTGGCTGGGCGTCTCTGACGCCGCGCCGGCGGACTGTGCCGCGTAGCGGCGCTGGAGCTTGTGCGAGGTCATGTAGCGAATGTGGTCGACGGTTTCCTGGCCGAATTTTTGCTGAATGGTCTGGAGATATTTGGGATTGGTGTAATAGGCCTGGAACGCTTTGTCGCGGAAGCCGAGGACCTCGCCGGCGGGCAGGTATTTGGTGGGAAGAGGGAGCGAATCGACGGCATGCTGGCTGAAACCGCCCCAGGTTTCGGGTAGGGGCAAATGCTGCTGGACGGCCATCTGGTAGAGCTGCGAGCCGGGATAGGCCATCGCGGAATAGAAGTTTGCATACTCGCAATTGAGGTCGATGGCCAACTCGAGAGTTTCCTGCATCGTGTCGTAATTGTCCTCGGGGAGGCCGAAGATGTAGTTGCCGATGACGTAGATGCCAGCGTCCCAGGTTTTGCGGAGGGTCTGGAAAATGTCTTCCTGATCGAAGCCTTTCTGGACCATGTCTCGGACGCGGGCATTGGCGGCTTCGACGCCGAAGGCGAGCCAGTTGAATCCGGCCTTCTTGAGTTTTTCAAGCATGCCGTCCTTGACGGTATCGACGCGAGCGTAGGCCCAGATATTGAAATCGAGCTTGCGGGCGATGATTTCGTCGCAAATTCCCTCGACGTGCTTTTTGTTGAGGACGAACATCTCATCGGCGAACTTGACGTTGCGGACGCCGTGCTCGCGGGCAAGGAATTCGAGATCATCGACCACGCGCTTGGGGCTCCAGAAGCGATAGCTGTTGTTGGTGGCTTTGATGCCCAGTTCGGCTTCGCCGCTTTTGAAGGGAGCCTGGATGCAGCAGAAGCTGCATTTGAAGGGGCATCCGAGGGTGGTATAGATGGCGACGTAGGGTTGGCGGTCGAGAGCACCGTGGCCATCGATGCGGCCCATGCAGTGCCAATTGTGGGCGCGGTAATTTTTCATGGGGAGCAGGTCCCAGGCGACGCCGGGCATTTCGTGGTCGACGTCCATGACCAGCGGAGAGCGCTTGGTGGAGGCGGCGACCGAGCCGTTATCGCGATACCAAAGGTCGGGGATATTGCTCCAGACGGGATCGGAAGTTTTCAACGCTTCGATCAGGCCGACGAGGGTGTAGAGGCCTTCGCCGCCACTGACGAAGTCGACGGATTCTTCTTCGAGCGAGCGCTTGGGAAGAGCGGCAACATGGCCGCCGAGCATGATGACAGGTTGGTCGGACTGTAATTGCTTGACGGCGCGAGCGACGGCGCTGGCGGCGGGCATGATTTGCGTGGAGGCGGAAGGCTGATGGCCGTAGACGGGAATTGCCAGCAGGCGCGGCTTCATTTCCAGGGCCTGGCGGGCGGCGTCTTCGTTGGAGAGCTCGAGCGCTTCGGCGTCGATGATGGCGACGCTGTAACCTTTGGTGCGGACGAAGCTGGCCATCAGGCCGGCCCAGACGGGAGGCTCGATGGCGGCCAATTCGCGGCCCAGTCCCTGATAAACGCGAGCACGGCTGCTTGGATTGACCAGCACCAGATCCAGACGCCCGTTTCCATTCATTTCATACCTCGCTCAATGCCTGAGATAGGCCATTCTATCGCGGGCCGAGAAATGCCGAAACTCCTGCATGCATCGGCATTTGATCCGCGTGAAACAAACGCCTTTATGGCGCTTTTTGGATGACCCAGCAAGATACTCGAATGTCATTTTTGAAGCAATTTCGGCAGTCATCATCAGTCACAAAACGAATGCGATCCGGCGGAAGGGTGGCCTTGGGCAACGGGGGGCCAGGGGACATCGCCATCGTGAGATCGTCGTTGTTCAGGATGATCGGATTAGCGAGAAAACCGGTCGGGCCGGCACACACGAGAAATCGCGAGGAGGAGATGCGGAGGTCGCCCCGCGAGAGCTCGATGCGGACTTCAGGCGGACGATAAAGGAAGGTGCGGATTTTGCCGAGCAGCGAATATTGAATGTCCACGGAGCACCAAATATACCGGTTGGGGATCTTTGGCAGGATAATGAATTGATCCCACTGAGCTTTTGTCTTGGCAGGGGTGGATCGAAGCGGCACCCATGCCGGGCCGGGGCGGCGCTGGAGGAGGGGCATGCCCCGCTCGACAACGAGGGGCGTGTA
>CAZCKE010000513.1:0-2885 GCA_964499005.1 uncultured Tepidisphaeraceae bacterium | reverse complement strand
CGCTGCAAATTCATTACCGCGGCAAATCGATCGCCGATATCCTGGCGATGACCGTCGAAGAGGGCCTGGCCTTTTTTGATAACTTCCCCCGCATCGCCCAGTTGCTCAAAGCGCTCAACGATGTCGGCCTCAGCTACGTTCGCCTCGGTCAGCCCAGCACCCAGCTCTCCGGCGGCGAAGCCCAGCGCGTCAAGCTCGCGACGGAACTCGGCAAATCCGCAACCGGGCATACGCTTTATGTCCTCGACGAGCCGACGACCGGCCTGCACTTTGCCGACATTCACAATCTGTTGAACGTCCTCAATCGCCTGGCGGACCTGGGCAATACGGTGCTTGTGATCGAGCACAATCTGGACGTGATTAAATGCGCCGACTGGATCATCGACCTGGGCCCTGAAGGGGGCCAGGCCGGCGGGCGCGTTCTCGTCGCCGGCACCCCCGAGCGCGTCGCCGCCCAAGCCGACAGCCACACCGGCCAATACCTCAAGCCCAAACTCACGGGCGCAACCGCCCCGATGGAGCAAAAAATCGCGTGATTACTCGATGGGATTGCCGACGGCTTGATTTGGTGCCGTCGGGACTTCGATCAGAACCGCTCGCTTCCGCCCTTCGTTGGCCACAGCCCGCCACTCCAAGGCGGCTGCCAGTGCAAAGCAAATCAGCAAATAAGGCAGGAAAAACCCAAACCCCTCGATCCCTGAAAAGTAGGCCAGAGGCAAAAACATCAAACTCCGCATAAGCGGCGATATTATCAGCCGCCCTTTGATTCCCCCACTCAAATCCCATTCGTTTTCACCAATCGATACAACTAAATCTGATAAGCTGGCGAGAATAACCCGCTTATCTTAACCCTCCGCAAACACCTTTTAAGGGCAATCCAACTCGACCGCTGGCTTTCCTCAAACTTGCGTGCAATAATCCACACGTTAAGTCACGATATACGCAGCCTCGCTCATTACTGCGCTCTCAAGTGACTTTGCGAAGGAGTTCGGAGTGTCTGAAGCTGTTAATGTTCGCCTTTACGCGGATGTTGTGCATGGCTACAGCCGCGGTGTCCTTCGCGGCATCGCCGATTACGCCAAGATCCATGGCTGGTGGGATTTCAATTTCAATTCCCGAATCGAACCGGACTTCACAGCAACTTTTGCGCAGGACCACGTTCGCGGTGTGATCATTCAGATCCGTCGCCGCGAGCAGGCTGAAAAGCTGGTCGCCAGCGGCGTCCCTGCCGTCAATATTTCAAACGTCCTTTCCCTCCCGCCGGGATTGCCGTCGGTTTATCCCGACGACGCCGCGGCAGGCAAGATGGCCGCGACCTATTATCTCGATCGCGGTTTTCGCAGCTTTGCTTTCATCGGCCTCTCCGGCCAGCGTTTCTCCGAAACCCGCGCCTTGGGCTTCATCGATGCGCTACGACAAGCGGGATTCTCCTGCCCTGTCTTCAACCGGGCGCATCGCGATTCCGATCCGCGCCCCATGGACGGCCGCGTGCTCGACGGCGAACGCGACACGCGATTGACCTCCTTTGGTTCCCTCCCCAAGCCGCTTGCCATTTTTTGCTGCAACGACTCCTGCGCGCGCTTGACCGTCCGCGAAGTCGTCAAGCTCGGGCTCCAGATCCCCGACCAGGTCGCCATCCTGGGGGTCGACAACGACGAGATCAATTGCGAGCTCTCCGGCGTCCAGCTCTCCAGCATCTTTCTCGACACCGAGCAGATCGGCTACGAGGCCGCCGCGCTGCTGGCCAAGCTCATCGGCGGCCAACCCGCCCCGGCCGAACCGATCCTGATTCCCCCCATCGAGGTCATCACCCGCCGCTCCACCGACATGCTCGCCATCGCCGATGCCGAGGTCGCCCAGGTGGTGCGTTTCATCCGCGACCGGGGCGGCCGCGAGATCAATGTCGAAGATTTGCTCGCCCGCACGAGCCTATCGCGACGATCGCTGGAGATGAGATTCAGAAAAGCCCTGGGCCGCTCGCCGTATCAGGAAATCCGCCGCGTCCAGATCGAGCGCGCCAAGCTCCTGCTTTCGCGCACCGACCGTTCGGTGCGGGAAATCGCCGACGCCTGCGGCTTCAAGGAAGCCCGCCAGCTCAGCGCCGCGTTTCACGACCGAATGGGCCTGACTCCCCGCCAATACCGCCGCCGCTCGCGGCATTCGGCCAGTGAGGTTGAATCCGCGGCGGAGACGTGATCTTTTCATGAACCGAGACTACGCCAAAGGTATGAGTTTTGATCCGAGCAAGCGCCTGTCGCGCGTCATCAAGGGAGCGCGATGCACCAGACTCGTGGCCGCGATAATCTCGTCCTCGGGATCACTTCGAAAATCCAACGTTCGAATGGCACGGCAAATGTCGATCGAAATCGGACATAAATACTGTCCAGTCAATTTATCTGACCACTTTATTTGCGCTCCCGCCTAAAAGAGTGACTCCTCCGCTGTCTCCCCCTCCTTCGGCGGCTTCCATTTCAACCCCAGATGTTCATACGCCACCTTCGTCGCCCGCCTCCCCTGCCGCGTCCGCAGCACCAATCCCGTCTGCAATAAATACGGCTCGATCACATCCACCAGCGTATCGATCTCCTCCCCCAGGCTTGCCGCGATCGCTTCAATCCCCGCCGGCCCGCCGTCGTAGACGTCGATCAATGTCCGCAGAAATGCCCGGTCCTGCTCGTCCAATCCCCGCTCATCAATCCCCTCCAATTTTAGCGCATCCCGTGTGACCGCCAGCGTCAGCTTTGATTTGGCCTCCACCGCGGCGAAATCCCTCACTCGGCGCAGCAGCCGATTGGCAATCCGCGGCGTTCCCCGACTCCGCTTGGACAATTCCGCCAGCGCCACATCCTCGTTCTCCAATTTCAAAAATTTCGCGTTGTGCCGCA
>CAZCKE010000512.1:0-2888 GCA_964499005.1 uncultured Tepidisphaeraceae bacterium | reverse complement strand
CTTTCCCTGCCGCCGCCACCTGCCCGATGTACTTCGCCACAGACCACACCTGAAAATATTCATCCGCGTCGTCTCCAAACGCTTCCTGCCAACTCCGCGTTCCTCCGCTCGTCGATTTCCCCATCGCCGCCATCGCCTCTGCCGGCGCCGCGCCATCAAACAGCTTCTGCCCCGCTGGCGAATAGTCCCTTACCCCTCCCCACACTCCCGGCTCATTTTCCACCTGCACCATCAGTACCGTGTGCTGCTTATCAACCTCCTTCAAATGCCTCATCAACGCGCTGAACGCCCGGATATCCGCGTTCAGTGTCTCCTCCGAATGTGGCGACGGCGAATCGACGAACTTCCCATCCTCTCCGACAATGTTCGGATACTTTTCCGGCTGGAGCTTCATCCACTGCGGCATGTAATGGTTGCTTCCATTCTTCCAGGTCCCAAACCACAGCAAAATCAGCCGCAGTTGATGCTCGCGTGCCCCCGCCAACAGCGTATCCACCACGCTGAAATCGAATTTCCCCTCCTGCGCCTCCAATTGCTCCCAATAGACCGGAATCTCCACCGTATTGACGTGCAGCGCCTCCATCGCCGGCCACACCTTCGGCAGCATCGCCGGCCACGCGCTCGAATTGTTCACCTGCGCCCCCAATATCAAATACGGCGACCCATCCACCATCAGCGCATATCGCCCCTGCTTCTGCACGATATGCGGCATCATCGGATCCATATCCTGTCCTCTCGCCGCCGCTGCGAACATTCCCACCATCGCCGCGACCAGCATGCACCGGCGGCCCATCCATTTGCCAATTCCCATGCAGTCTCACCCTTTCATTCAAAAATCCACGTCGGATCGTCCGCCGTATTGAAATACACCGTCGGCACCGGGACATTCAGCAGCCGCAAATACAAGCACAACTGCCCCCGATGATGCACCAGGTGATTCAAACTCCAGACGCGGTACACCGTCGATCGCGGCCTGCTCACGATCACCTCCTGCCCCTGGCGCATCGACCACGGCTTATCCCATTTGTTCATGTCGAATTTCTTCACGGCTTTCCGTAACTCCGCCACATTCTTATCAAATCGCTCCAGCAACTGCTTGCGGTCCTTCAAATTCTTCGGCGGCCGCGGCGCCGACGCCGCGTCCAATTCATCCTCACCGATCGTCACCCGTGCCCAGTCCGGGAGATCCGCTACGTGCAACGCCAATTGCTCCAGGCTCATCGACTTCTCGTGCGGCTTCCATGTGTAATGTTCCTCCGGCAGCCGCTCCAGTACCTTCCGTGTCACGCCCAGTTCCCGCTCCAGATCATCAAATACGATCTCCTTTGCCGACATCCCCTTCGCCGATCCCGGCGCGCTCTTCTTTTTCAATGAAACGCTCTTTTTCGACGGCTTACTCTTCTTCTTGGACGGTTTGCTCTTCATGGCTTTCCTTTCAAAAAAATTCTCTCAACAGCCTCTCCAAAACCCTTCCTCCGGCAGATAACTCTACCCACCTTCAGCAATTCCACCCCAATTAACTTCCTGTAACGTGGCAGCAACCCCCCGTAGCAGGCTCCGGGAATGGCAGGATTTCCGGTTCCCCACCCTGAAAACTGCCGCATTCGGTTCCGGCTTTGTTCATTCATAACCCTTTGAAATTTCAAATCTTAAATCTGAAATCGCATTCCTGAACCCTCCGGGACTCTTTAGGCACGCTTCTCGCTATTAGCTCGCCACGGGAAGCCGAGGGTACGCGCCATGTTGCAGACGAGTCCCACAAATCGGTTTACCGTGCTGTTAGCCAACGAGCAGGAGGACTGGCACCAGACCGTCCGCGGACTTTTGCGGCCCCAAGGTGTCCAGACTGTTTCGGCTCACAGCGGCCGAGAGGCGCTGGAATTGCTCGAGTCGACGCCCGTTCATGTTGCCGTCCTTGACGTGCAGATGCCGCATCTGGGCGGCATGCAGATCATCCGGCACATGCGCGAGCTTCACAACGCGATTCCCGCCATCCTTTTGGCCAATCATCTGACGCACCATCTGCTTCGCGAGGCCCTCGGCATGCAAGTGTTCAGCGTCCTTTCCAAGCCGGTGGATTTTAACGTCTTGCTCGATTCCCTCGCGCGTGTCCTGCGGCGCTATCACGAGAACCGCTGGCCCGACGACGAGGGAAAAAATGGATGACCGGAAAAATGTTTTGAGGATGAAACACTAAGTTGCGACTTCGGATACGTCGCGGTTAATCACCACTCATTCCATCACCACTTATCATTCAAGGAGTCCCACAATGGCCAAGCTGCGTCCTCTCGGTGACAAAATCCTCGTCAAGCGCGTCGAGGCGGAAACCAAGACCAAGAGCGGAATCGTCCTCCCCGACACCGCCAAGGAAAAACCCAAGCGGGGCAAAGTCCTCTCCGTCGGCGACGGCAAACGCCTCGATACCGGCGAACGCGCCCCCGTCGAGCTCAAGAAGGGCGATGAAGTGATCTTCGCCTCCTACGCCGGCACCGAAATCAAAGTCGACGGCGAAGAACTCATGATCATGTCCGTCGACGATGTGTTGGCGGTCGTTGAATAAATTGATTTGTCAATCACCACTCGTCAATCACCAGCCAAGTGATTGTTGATTGATGAGTGATAAAGAAAAGACAGAGTACTTAGATCAAACAAATACGGAGTCTATCCCATGGCAGCCAAACGCATCGCATTTGACCAGGAAGCACGCGAATCCATCCTTCGCGGCGTCAAGAAACTCGCCCGCGCCGTCAAGGTCACCCTCGGCCCCTCGGGCCGTAATGTCGTCCTCGAAAAATCCTTCGGCTCGCCGACCGTCACCAAGGACGGCGTCACCGTCGCCAAGGAAATCGAGCTCGAGGACGAGATCGAGAACATGGGCGCCCAGATGG
>CAZCKE010000511.1:0-2888 GCA_964499005.1 uncultured Tepidisphaeraceae bacterium | reverse complement strand
CTCTATGACCGGGCAAAGATGGCCGTGTTCCTGGCCACCGACCGCCTCCATGCCTTACGGCAAGCCATCCAGACATGCCGTAAAGGCGGCACCGTGTCCATGCCAGGTGTCTATGGCGGCTTGCTAGATAAGGTGCCGATGGGGGCCGCGTTTGCCAAAGGTTTGACCTTGAAAATGGGCCAGACACATGTACACAAATACTTACGTCCATTGCTCGGGCGTATCGAGCACGGCGAGGTCGATCCCGCCTTTGTGATCACGCATCACCTGCGCCTGGAGGAGGCACCATATGGCTATGAAATCTTCCGAGACAAAAAGGACAACTGCATCAAGATTGTGCTCCGGCCATGACGGGACAGCCCGAGGCGTACAGCTACCACCCCAGCACGCGCCAACGTGTAGCACCGGGCATGACTTCTCTCACCTTGAGAGCGTCTCTCACTTTCATAGCTCATCGTGATAGAGTCCTGTCCTGCCTAACTGCTGTCCCTCCCACGCGTCTACCCTCTCATCTGAATCACAAGGGCCGAGGCCTTTGTACCCATCATGGCATGAAAGTTGCTTAGGCAGGTATATACGGTGTGCTACAAGGGGCGGTGTTAGAGGTCGCACGCCATGTAAGGATCCTAATCCTGGAGGAAGCTGTATCCATGCCAACTGTATCGTCGCCTCGCTCTGGACGCATGAAGACCGACAAGAAACAACCTGCACGTATTGACGGGAACGAGTGCCTGGAACGATATCTACGAGATGTGCGGCACTACAGCGTGCTGTCGCGCGAGAGCGAACGGGCCCTCGCCAAGCAAATTGTGGAAAGCCGCACGCAGTGGCAGGAGCAGCTCCTTGAGCACCTTTTGCATATTCCCTTGTTGTTAGCCTGGAGGCCGCGTATAGGTCAGGGTACAGTACGCCTGACGTCTCTCTGCCGACAAGGAGCTACACCCACGATAACGGAGTTCAAGACCACGCTGCAGCGTCTGCATGCGCTGCGCGGCGAGATGCGTCATAAGGTTCAAGGGCAAGACGTATCGCAGGCTCATACCGTCGCGCCGTTGCAGACCACCATGCGGGAGTTGCTCCAGGGGCTGGATTGGCATCCGGAGTTTCTACATCGGGCCTGGCATAAGTTTCATTCCGCCATGACGCGCGCCACGGTCGCTGGGCAGTGCCGGCGCGCCGCGTGCTATGTCACGATGCTTGGCTACAGTATGGAGACATTAGGCCTGCTGTGGCGCGACTTATGCCGCGTCTACAGCGTGATGGAGCAAGCGAAACAAGAAATGGTCAACCACAATCTGCGTCTGGTGATCAGTGTCGTCTACAAGTTTCGCTATACCGGCCTGCCCCTCAGCGACCTGATTCAAGACGGCAACATTGGGTTGATGCGAGCGGTTGACAATTTCGACTATCGACGCGATCTGAAGTTCAGCACCTATGCCATCTGGTGGATTCGACAGGCGATTCACCGTGCCGGCTCCTCGCAATCCCTCATGCGGCTTCCAGAATATTGCCGCGACAACGTCCGACGTGTGCACCAGGTTGTCGACGCCTTCACTGTGGAGCATGGCAGGACCCCGACACCCCAGGAAATTGCGCAGCGCACCGATATTTCTCTGGAACGCGTTGCCTGGAGTCTCGAGCATACTCCAGAACAAATCTCCATCGACAATCCCCTGCCCGGTAAGCAGTGGCCGCTCCGTGAGCTACTTCCGGACACACGCCTGACGAATAGTCATGAGATGCTGGTGCAACATGCTCTCCAGCGCTACACACAGGATGCATTAGCGTGTCTAACGCCACGGGAGGCGGCTGTGATCTCTCGACGTTTTGGTCTGGGTGACCGTCCTGCCGAGACGTTGGAACAGATCGGCCGCGATTTGCACATCTCCCGTGAACGCGTGCGGCAGATTACGACAACAGCCCTGGATAAGCTCAAACAGCACAAAGCTATGCTGCAGGCATGCTTAGAGCAATAAGCCACCCTGTCCCTCTCCAACAACTTTAGATTACGCCCCCAGCGGGCACCTGTTTGCCCTCTAGCGTCGCCCGTTCCTCGGGACTCAACAGGTCCTCCTGTGCCAGATCCAGGAGACGAGCGACCTCAGCGTGGCGCTGGCGGTACAGAGATACCCGCTCGTGCCTGCGGATGGCTTTCGTGCTCTCAGTCTGCGACATACGCGTCTCCTTCAGCTCACCCTAGGCACCGAGACAGTGGGCCGTGTCCCGGGCAATGATGCGGGCTTCGTCTACCGGCATAACATAGGCATGCAGCTTGGCGTCATCCGTACTGATGCGGGCTGGCTCCCGTCGCGCTGCGGTATTGCGGACCGTGTCCAGCCGCAGCCCACACCAGTCCATCTGGGCACAGATACGCGCCCGCACCTCTGCGGCGTTTTCTCCGATGCCACCGCCAAAGAGGATGGCGTCAGCGCCGTTGAGCACTGCCAGGTAGGCGGCAATGTACTTGCGGACGCGATAGCAGAACATCGCCACGGCCAGCTCTGCTCCAGCCTCGCCCTGTCCTGCGGCTGCGAGCAATTCCCGCATATCGCTGGCGCGTTCTGATACCCCGAGGAGACCCGAACGCGTGTTGAGCCAGGTTTCAACTTCGGCAGTCTCCACGCCTTCCTTACGGGCCAGAAAGCCTGGCAGCGCTGGGTCTAGATCTCCGGCACGAGTCCCCATCATCAGTCCCTCCAAGGGCGTAAACCCCATAGAGGTATCGACCGAGCGTCCAGCGTCAATGGCGGCGACCGAGCAGCCACTGCCCAGTTGCAGGGTAATCAGGTTGAGCTGATCCAGCGGTGTGACAGTCGGGGCCGCGTAGCCTTCGCACATTGAGCGATTGGCCAGCCCAGGGCACCCGTAGCCGCCCAGGCTGGAATTGT
>CAZCKE010000510.1:0-2892 GCA_964499005.1 uncultured Tepidisphaeraceae bacterium | reverse complement strand
GGGGTTATGTGTCTGTGTTTGGGGGGGGGTGGGGGGGGGTTGGGTTTGGTGAGTTGGGCGAAAAGGGTGCGAGGAATTGCGGCGGCCGTTACGGCCGTCAACCCTAACGCCGCGATCCACCTCAGTCTAATCACACTTTCCCTTATCGACGTATTGCCGAAGTTACAGTATTTGAAGCGGCGCGAAAAGCCGGACAGCGTTTAGGACGCCGATTGGGGGAATGAATTGTGCGACTCTGAAGTTGAGTAAACATAGGAAGGGAGGCGGGCGGGCCGCGAATTGTTCATCGGAGGTATTTCCGCCGCCAAATTCGTGAATTTTGGACAGTCTTGTGCTTGCTATCCGATCGGACGAGTTGCTAGAGTACGAAAGCGTTTGTTTGCGGGCGAAAGGGCACGTTTTTCGGACGGTTTTGTCTTCTTTTTCGGCGATGAGCAATGAATGACTGGACCGATGCAGAGCGTCGGGTCGAGAGGGCCCAGCGTTTTTTTGAGATGCGCAAATGGCCCGAAGCGCTTCGCGAAATCCGCGCGGCGACGCAGATTAATCCTTACAATTCGGTCTGGTTTTTCAACATGGGGCTGATCCTCGAAGAGATGGGTCGGTTCGATGAGGCGCTGGACGCCTATCGTCAAGCCGACCAGATCGAGCCCAACGACCTGCCGACGATGAACCAGATGGGGGTTGCGCTTTACCGAACGGGGCGCCTGGACGAGGCGGTGCGAACATTCCAGAACATTGAAACGCTCGACGGGTCGTTTGAGCCGAGCTATTGCAACCGGATCATCATCTATTGCCAGCGGGGCGAGCATGAGCTGGCGGAGGAGATGTTCTACACGGCCCGGCAGTACAAAGAGCATTGCCCGCTATGCTATTACTACATGGGGTGCAGCCTGGAGGCGCGGGGACTGTTTGATAAAGCGATCTGGTGTTGGACGCGGACGCTGGACCTGCATGGGTCGCCGGACGATATTCATGCACGGATCGGACAAGCGTTTTGGAGAAAAGGGGATGTCGAGGAGGCGCGGCGGCATTTTCTGAGCGACTTGCGGCTGAATCCGGGGCGCACGCAGACGATGCTGGATCTGGGGGAATTGCTGATCGATATGGGGAGGCTGGACGAGGCGGGAGAAAAGTTCCGGCGAGCGATTGAATTGTCGCCCAACGATCCGGGGGGGTATTACCACTATGGCCGGTTGCTGGCGCTGGCACAACAGGATGAGCCGGCGCTGGCGGCATTTGCGACCGTGTTGCGATTGGATCCGACGTTTGGCGGGGCGCATCTGGGGATGGCGAAAATCGCGCTGCGCGAGGGAGACCGGGCGGCCGCGGCCGAGCGTTTGAAATCAGAGGTCCGGCTGGGATGCGAGCGGCCCAAAGTGCTTTTGGAATTGGCCAATCTGCTGATGGACGTGGGGGAATCGGAATCGGCGCGGCAATGCTTGAGTCGATTGGTAGTGATCCGGCCGGAGATGGTGGCGGGATGGCTCAATCTGGCGGTGGCACAGTTTGCCCAGCAGCAATATGAGGAGGGAATCGCCAGTTGCCACACGGCGTTGGAGCGTCAGCCGGGGAATGTGACGGCGATGTACAATATTGCTCTGGCGCATGAGCACTTGGGGGAATTTCCGGAGGCGCTGGAATGGATTCGCAAGGCACGGAGCCAGGATGGGACGGACGTGTCGCTCCAGCGGCTGGAGATTCGACTGCGCGTCTTGTGCTTGCGGAATCATGTCTTCGGATTTGTGCGCCGATTTCTGGGTCGATAGACGCTTAACATACCTCGCGTGGTTCTTTCATACCCTGATTGGTATTGGGGATGCTCTCCGCTATTATCCCCGGCATTATGCCAGAAAAAGTTCGCGTTGGAGTGATTGGTTGTGGAGCGATCAGCGGAAAATATTTTAGCACGAGCAGGCTATTCCCCATCCTCGAGATGGCGGCATGCGCGGACATCAATCGGGAGGCGGCGGAAAAGAAAGCCGCGGAATTCTCGATCCCCAAAGTGATGACGGTCGATGAGCTGCTTGCGGATAAATCGATCGAGGCGGTGCTGAACCTGACGGTGCCCAAGGCGCATGCGCCGATCTGCATCCGATCTCTGGAGGCGGGGAAGCATGTGTATGTCGAGAAGCCGCTGGCAGTGACGCGCAGAGACGCGCAAGAGATTTTGAGCACAGCCAAGTCGAAGCGGTTGCTGGTGGGGTGCGCGCCCGATACGTTTTTGGGAGCGGGGCTCCAGACGGCGCGCAAGGCGATCGACGATGGGATCATTGGAAGGCCGGTCGCGGCGACGGGGTTCATGATGTGCCCGGGGCATGAGCATTGGCATCCGAGCCCGGAATTTTATTACGAGGTGGGCGGCGGTCCGATGCTGGACATGGGGCCGTATTACTTGACGGCGTTGTTAAATTTGCTGGGGCCGGTCAAGCGGGTGATGGGGATGAGCTCGATCGCGATCGGGGAACGGACGATCACGAGCAAGCCACGGTTTGGGAAGAAGATGATCGTGGAGACGCCGGACCACATCACGGGGTCGCTGGAATTTCAGAATGGAGCGGTGGGGACACTGATCACGTCGTTCGCGACGCGATTTCCGCAGTATGACGGGAGGGATCCGATCACGATTTTCGGGACGGAGGGGACGCTGTTGGTTCCGGACCCCAATGGGTTTGGCGGACCGGTGAAGGTTCGGCGGACAACGGATGGGGAGTTCAGCGAGTTGCCGTTGGTATTTTCGCCTCAGTATGAGCGGGCGGTGGGGCTGGCGGACATGGCATATGCGATTCGCAGCGGGCGGAAAGTGCGGGCCAGCGGGGACCAGGCGTTTATGGCGACGGACTTGAAGTTTGGGTTCGAGGGAACTTAGGGTATGGGAAAGAGGTGATGGGC
>CAZCKE010000509.1:0-2924 GCA_964499005.1 uncultured Tepidisphaeraceae bacterium | reverse complement strand
GTGGAGGGGAAGTCGAGAGTGACGACGCCAACAACGTCGGCGCGGCGGCGAAGGGGAAGGGAGAGAACGACGTTACCGCCTTCGGTGCGGGAGAGGACCTGGGCGGAGCGTGAGACGTTTTGGGTGCCGCCGCCTTCGGGGTCGTAGTGGACGATCTCTTCTTGATCAACGCATTCTTCCATGACAGATTCGAGAAGCTTGACGAGTTCCTGTTTTTTATCGAATTGCTCGGTGTGGGAGAGGGCTTTGACGCGAATATCGCGGCCTTTAACCCAGCCAAGGGTAACGCGGCTGGCGCCGGTGCGAGTGGCGAGCTCGTTGCAAAGGTTGGCAGCGGCGGAGTCGAAACCTTCGGCGGTGGCGACGGCGGTGGCCAATTGAAGGACGTGCTGATGGGATTGGGCGACGATCTGAGCCTGGTCGCTGTTGCGGCGGAGAATGTAGAGGTCGAAGTAACCGGCGACAAGCTGCATGGACATGAGGCGCTGCTGGGCGCGTTCCATGTCGCGGCATTGGGTGATGACGGCGGTGACGGCGACGATTTCGCCGCCGGTGCGGAGCAGGGTCACGAGGCAGAACTGGTGATCGCTGCCGGTGTCGCCGGCCTGGATTTCGATAGCGGCGTCTTTGCCCTGTGCAACGCAGGGTTTGAGCAATTCCTGAAATGCGGTGAGGGCCGCGGCGCGCATTTCGGGGGTGCTATTGTCGGGGCGAATATGCTCGATATTCCGAAGAGCAAAGGCTTCGTCACGGCGTTCAACGACGAAGCCGGCGGCCTCGGTGCCCGCGACGACGACGGCTTGCGTGGTTAATAGATCTTTAACGAACTGGGGCAGGCTAGCGGAGGAGACCAGCAGCCGCTGAATGAGCTTGGAGCGAGACGAAGTGGGCTGCTGTTGTTGCCCGGAGGATTCTGATTGTGATCCTGATGTTTCGACGATTCCCGATGCCACTGGTCACCTTGCCTTCTTAGCCGATCCGATCGTACATCCCGCCGACGCTTGCGATGTCTGATGCTTAATGCGGCTGCAGTTTGACGTTCAAGAGCAACCCGGATGGTTTGCCTTCGGCGTTATCCAATTGGAGGCGAACCGTCTGAGAGTCGCTGGTGGCGTCCACGTCCGGGTCCATGAAAATCACCGTGCCGTCAAACCACTTGCTGGCATCGTTTACATAGGATGCCGAGAGAACGTCGCCGACCTTGAGTTTTTCCGCCTGGGCGGAACGGACGTGCATGTCCACCCAAAGCGGGGAATTCGTGACAATGATCATAGCCCCGCCAGGCTTGGCAGGGTCAACTACGTCACCGGGCTGAAAATTAATTTGTTTTACAATCCCATCGACCGGGCTGAGGAGCTTCATTTTTTCAATTTTCTTGGCTTCGCGGGCGAGGGCGGCTTGTTTTTCGGCCTGTTGCTCCTGAGAGTAAGTCAGGCGGGCCTCAGCGGCGAGGTATTCGAGTTTAGCCTGCAGAAGCTCGGAAGTGCTGACGCTGGCGGCAGCTTTCTGCTTGTTTTCGTAGAGGGTTTTCTTGGCATCCCGATCGTCGGTGTTGGCGACGATCTCAGCGGTGGACTCGGCGGCGATTTTGTCTGCCGCATATTGAAGCTCATCCACCTCGCTATCCTCGCGGGCAAGGATCTGACCCACTTTGACGGCATCGCCGGGCTTGACCAATACCTCTTTAATGATGCCCACCTCGGTGAAGGAGGGGCTGCTCTTTTTGGAGGGGGTGCTGAAGGCTTGGACGGTGTTATCCAGGGAGTCGGCAGCGATAGCCGGGACTTGATCCGCGTTGATCAGAGGCGCGAGAGAGGCGGCCAATAGACATCCGAGCGCCCGCGCGGCCCATTTATTGTTTTTCATTGAAACCCTTTGGCTTTACAACCTAGCAAGGCTGTCGAACATAAACGCCCGTGGGGACGATGTCTACAAGATTTTGGGTCCTGATAAAAATGGTTCTATCCCTGTCAAACATCGGCCTTGACGGGATGGAAACTGCAACCCGGTCGTCCGGAGGGTATTGAATATTGTGGAGCCAGATGACTGGATGACAAGGAGTTCCGATTGTGCCGGATTAAACGGAAGCTGGAATCGCAAATTGCGCTGGGGTCTACGTTTGCGATTTGTCCAATTGGATGAACCTAACCTTTGAGCAGGCGGGCGGCTCCCTTTTCGGCAAGAGTTGCGCCTATCTGGCGGACGACTAAGGAATGATTTGTGATTATTGAACTGGAGGCCGCGTGGATGATCGGCGGGTGGCCGCCGCGGGCGCCAACCATTGCGCGGAGATGCAGGATGCCATCGGTCACGTGAGCCAAGGCGCCGATCGGTGAATGGCAATCGCCCTCGAGAAGCGCGACAACCCCCCTTTCGGCATCGATGCAAATATGCGTCAAGGGATCGTCGAGAGTCTTGAGAATGCGCGATACAGACGGATCGTCGGAGCGGCATTGGAGAGCTAATGCGCCCTGGCCGGGAGCGGGAAGCATTTCGTCGATGGAAAGCGGATTCATCCATGAGAGGTCAAGAAGCCCCGCTCGTTCTACGCCGGCCAAGGCGAGGATGATCGCATCAAATTCGCCCTGGCGGAGTTTTTTGAGTCGGGTGTCGATATTTCCGCGAATGGGGACGATTTGCAGATCGGGTCGCTTGGCGAGGAGTTGACATTGACGGCGGAGGCTGCCGGTGCCGACGCGGGCGGATTTTGGCAACTGATCGATCCGCTTTGCTTTCTGGGAAATAAGAAGATCTCGCGGATCGTGGCCCAGCGGCGTGGCCGCGAACCGAAGGAAAGAATCATGCAACAAGGGCCGGGGCAAGGGGGAGGGCCTGCTTGGGGTGTGGTATTTTAACGACGAAATATTTGGACATTACAGGCGACGGTGAGGACGAGGCGATCGTTATTCTTAAGGTCGTCACTG
>CAZCKE010000508.1:0-2932 GCA_964499005.1 uncultured Tepidisphaeraceae bacterium | reverse complement strand
GTTGAATTTAAACCAAGTTTGTTATCTGCTCTGATAATCAGCACTACCGGGATCAGCAAGCACAGGGGCAACGCCGCAAAGGCAAAAAACGTCCTCGCGTGGTCGTACGATGTCCCCTACCAGAGCCTCGTTCACGAGATGGTGGACGCTGATCTGCAATACTTCCAATCGCAGCCGCCGTAAATCACTCCCGATGCGCATGCGCCAATAGCAACGGCGATTGGCCCGCGATTCGCGGAATTTCCATCAATGGCGGATCGTCAATCCGCACGCGTTGTGATTGAAGCGTCTCTTCAAATTCGTCATCAGAGGGGTCAAAAATCACAAACAATCGGCCCCCATTCGAGGGTTGCTTGGCGACGGCTCCGCGCTCGACCCAGCGGTCGGTCAAATAGGTCATGCTGGTGCTCATCTTCCCCGGACAGAATATGAGGTCCTGCGGCAAGGTCATTTGAGTCACATAGGGGGCGAGCTTCACGTATGCCGCGAAACGGCCTTCCTTGTAATGGGAGATGAATGGACGTTGCTGCTGCAGCCCAATCATTCCCACGATCTTGACCGCATTGGGGCCTGTGCCTAATCCCAAAAGTAAAACGAACAGCCAATTTCCCAGGCGTCCCCATCGACGGCTGATGCCGCACAATGTAAACCACCAGCCGCACACAATCAGCGGAAGAATCTCGATCAGATACCGGTCGTGGGAGACCGTCAGAATGAGCATCAGGATAGTGACGGCAACCCACATTCCCCACAACGGACGCCGACGCGTCAGCGCCAACCCCCCTCCCAGAAGAACCACCCCAAAAAATGCGTTGATCCACCAAGCCCCCAGGGGCGTGCCAAAACCCGAGCGCGCGGCGCTGCTGCCGAACAAATCCTTGACGTTGTCCAGCACCTCATGCCGCAGCCGTTGGGCAAAATTGCTGGTCAGTTCCAGGATAGCGCCTCGCTCGTAGCCGCCCGACGCCGCTCCGTCTGCCCCGACGCGCGGATCAAGGCGCACAAACACAATCGCCGCGACCACGCCGATCATCACTGCCGCCGTCGCGATCTTCCGTGGCCCACGGCCTCGAATCGCCGACCAGATCAACGCGGCCATCCAGACAATGAGCAGGCCGATCATGGTCGGCCGCATGCTCATGACCATAACCAATCCCCCCACCAGCAGCGCCCAATCCCACCACCGCGCCTTGCCATTGGCATGGGGCAATCGATCGAAAATCGCCTCATGCCCGGCCAATAGGGCCATGACCCCAAAGACAAACGGCACGTCCGTCAGAATCTCATAGCAGTAACGATAAAATTCGTAATCGATCGCGACCCCCAGCGTGATCATCACCGCCATCGGCCGGCCAAACGCCAGGCCAAAGAGCCGATACGTCAACGCGAGCGTTCCCAAACCACATAAAACCACGAAAAGATCGGCAACCAAAATGGCGTGCGAGCCGAACACCCGCGTAATCCCCGCCAGCACCAGCGGCAAACCGGGATACGCCAAAGCATGCGGCACCCCGAGATAGGTATACCCGCGCCCCAACGCCAGGTTCCGGCCCAGCGAAAGATACAATCCGCTATCAGGCCCGAGCAGCCATTGACCATTGAAACCGAGCAGATAAATCGCGCCCGCGCATGCGAAGAAGAACCACCGATGCCGATCCACAAACTCGGTCAGGGCATCCGACCATGGACGGGGCGCTTCCTGCCGCGTCGCGGAGAACGAAGGCCGGCTAAGAGTGGCATCAATAATCATTCAACCCCAAGTATACATGCCCCGCGTATTCGCCCCCACCGTCAATTCACGATGGGCTCAAATCCTCGCGGCTCGGACGTCTTAGCGCCAAAATACACTCCGCGACGCTCCGGTCCCACCCCCGCAACGATCGCCGCTACGGAAAAAATAATCACCGCCGAGCAGGCCAATGTTGTTGGGTATCCCCAGGTCAACGCCGCTTTTGCCTCGAAAATGGCGATGTAACTCGCCAGCAAATTTCCGCATTGATACGCAAAACCCGGCATGAAGCCACGAATGTGATCCGGCGACAGCTCGCAAATATGGGCTGGAATAATTCCCCAGGCGCCCTGCACCATGAATTGCAGCGCGAATGCCCCGGTCGCCAACAGCCCAAACCGCCAGGGGAGTGCCCACAGCGGCACGATAAGAATTCCTCCTACGAATGCCAATGCCATCGCCCGGCGCCGCCCAATCCGATCCGACCACATTCCAAACCCGATCCCGCCCAGGATTGCGCCGATCATCGAGATGATGGTCAGCGTCGATTTTACACCGACGCCAAACTTCCGCGCCCGAGTGAGAAAGGTCGGATACAAATCCTGCGTGCCGTGCGAGGCAAGGTTCATCATCGTCATTAGGACGATCAGATAGAGAAATACCTTCCAGTGCCGCGCCAATCCGCGCCCGATCTCCGACCAGTTCTTCGCGCGCCCTTGCTGCCATACATCCGATTCCTTGACGGAGACGCGGACAAAAATCGCCAGCAACGCGGGGAGCCCTCCGATGAAAAATAGCGGCCTCCATCCATATTTCGGAGACACCAACGCATACGCCACAGCCGCCAGCAGATAACCCGCCGCGTACCCCTCCTGCAAAACCCCTGACAAAACACCGCGTAATTTCGGCGGCACCTTCTCCATCGTCAGCGACGCCCCCACCCCCCATTCACCGCCCATGCCGATCCCAAATAACGCGCGCAGAATTAAAAACGTCGTGTAATTCGGCGCCAGCCCCGAGAGCACCTCGATGATCGAATAAAAAACCAGATCGACCATCAGCGGCACCCGCCGCCCAAACCGATCCGCCATCAAACCAAAAATCAGCGCCCCCAGCGGCCTGAACGCCAGCGTCACCGTCAGCACCACCGCCATCTGAACATCGGTTTTATGAAACTTCGCCCCAACATCCGGAAGCGTTAGC
>CAZCKE010000507.1:0-2940 GCA_964499005.1 uncultured Tepidisphaeraceae bacterium | reverse complement strand
GCTCCTCTGGAAAACTCCAGCCCCTGGCAGCGAATCGCCCACGACCTCCCTCTGGTCCGAGGTGGCCGACGGAACCGATTATTACTTCGTATACGGCCCATCCATCGACCAGGTCATCGGCGGCTATCGCAAGCTCACGGGGCCGGCGCCGATGATGCCGGCCTGGGCGATGGGGCTGTGGCAATCCCGCCAGCGCTACGAGACGCAGCAGCAGAGCCTCGATGTCATCACCGGTTTTCGCCAGCGGAAGATTCCTTTCGACAACATCGTGCAGGACTGGCTCTACTGGCCGGAAACCGCCTGGGGGTCGCACGATTTTGACCCGCAGCGTTTTCCCGATCCCGACGCCTGGATCAAATCCATCCACGATCTTCATGCTCATGTCATGATCTCCGTCTGGGCCAAGTTTTATCCCGGCAACGACAACTTCAAGGAGATGATGTCGCACGGATTTTTGTACCACCCCAATCTCGACGAAAACCTGATCGATTTTCGCGGGCATCTCAGCACGTTCTACGATGTCTTCAACTCCGAGGCGCGCAAGTTGTTCTGGGCGCAGATGAACGCCAAGATATTCAGCAAACATCCCGACGCCTGGTGGCTCGATTCGGACGAGCCGGACATGACGCCCGAGCCGACGCTGGACTCCGTGCAATCGCACATGAACCCCACCGCGATGGGACCCGGCTCGCGCGTGCTCAACGCCTATCCGCTGATGCAATGCGAGGCGGTGTATGACGGCCAGCGCCAGGCCGCGCCGGATCAGCGTGTTTTCATCCTCAGCCGCTCGGGCTATGCGGGGCAGCAGCGATACGCCTCGGCCTGCTGGTCGGGGGACAGCTCATCGACCTGGTCAGCTCTGCGCAAGCAGGTTCCCGCGGCCATCAGCTTCACGATGTCGGGCGTGCCCTACTGGACCATGGACATCGGCGGCTTCTCCGTCCCGTCGCGGTTTTCTTCTCGCAACCCCACCGCCGCCAATCTCGAAGAATGGCGCGAGCTGAACACCCGATGGTTCGAGTTCGGAGCCCTCTCTCCGCTGCTTCGCGTTCACGGCGAATATCCCTATCGCGAAATGTGGCAATTCGGCGGTGAATCCAGCCCGGCTTATCAAGCGCAGCTCAAATTCGATCGTCTTCGGTATCGTCTGCTTCCCTATATCTATTCCCTGTATGGGCAGGTCACGCAGTCCGGCGGCACGCTGATGCGCGGCTTGGTCATGGATTTCGCGGATGACGCGACCGCGAGAGAAATCACCAATCAATATATGTTCGGGCCCGCGCTGATGGTCAGTCCCATCACCACCTATCAAGCGCGCACCCGCTCGGTTTATCTGCCTCAAGCTGCAACGTGGTACGACTTCTGGACGGGCCAGAGCACTTCGGGCGGACAAACGCTGGACGCGGCGGCGCCGTACGATCAGATTCCCGTCCATGTCCGCGCCGGGTCTATCGTCCCCTTCGGGCCGGAAGTGCAATACATCGGAGAAAAACCGGCCGATCCCATCACGCTCGTCATCTATGAAGGAGCCGACGGGTCATTTTCGCTATACGAGGACGACGGCCTGACCTATGGCTATGAAAAGGGAGCGTTTTCACAAATCCCATTGCGATGGAACGAATCTGCCCATACCCTCACGATCGGTCGGAGAGAAGGATCATTCCCGGGCATGCCGGCCCAGCGGCAATTCGACGTCGTATTTGTATCGAAAGACAAACCCGTCGGTTTCACGTTCGATTTTAAGCCGGACCAGACCGTTCATTACGACGGCCAGGCGATTGACGTGCATGCCCAGTAGCCTCGGAACCCCTGCGGAGGATCAATGGCAAGGACCCTGTGGATTCGTCAATGGATCGTCGTTTTTTCCGGCGCTGTTTTGAGCCTGTCGGGGCGGGCGCGAGCGGATGCGACCGATGACATGATCAATCAATTCCTCTCGCAGATGACGCTGGATGAGAAGATCGCGATGATTCATGGCAATTCAAATTTCTCCGTCGCGGGGGTCCCGCGATTGGGAATACCCGAGCGCTGGCTTGACGACGGGCCGCTGGGGGTGCGCGAGGACACCGTTCAAGGTTTTCAGGACGCGGGGCGTTCCAATGATTTCTCTACCGCGATGCCGGCCACGCTGGGTTTGGCCGCCTCGTGGAACCCGGAGCTGGCCAATCAATACGGCGCGGTGATCGGACAGGAAGCGCGCGTTCGCGGCAAGAACATCATGCTGGGGCCCGCGCTGAACATCCAGCGCACGCCGCTGGGCGGGCGAAATTTTGAATACATGGGTGAGGACCCCTTCCTCGCCGGCCGAATGGCCGTCGGGTACATCCATGGCGAGCAGGCGCAGGGGGTCGGCTCCACGGCCAAACATTACGCGGCCAACAACCAGGAATATCAGCGCAATTCGATCAACGTCGAAATGGACGAGCGCCCGCTGCGCGAGATTTATCTGCCGGCATTTGAAGCGGCCGTGCGCGAGGGGGGCGTGCTGTGCATCATGGGGGCATACAACAAATTTCGCGGCAAATTCTGCTGCGAAAACGATTACCTGCTGAACCAAGTGCTGAAGAACGAGTGGGGCTTCCGGGGGCTGGTGATGTCCGACTGGGCCGCAACGCACAGCACCCACGATGCCGCCGTTGGCGGGCTGGACCTCGAGATGGGCACCGAGAAGCCGTACCACGAGTTCTTCCTCGCGGATCCGCTTCTCGAGGGCGTTCGTGGCGGCGAGTTCCCCATGTCGCTCGTGGACGACAAGGTCCGCCGCAATCTCCGCGTCATGTTCGCGACCGGAGCGTTCGACGGGCGTCCCCACGGCTCGATCAATACGCCCGTTCACCAGTCGGTGGCGCGGCTCGTCGCCGAACAGGGGATCGTTCTGTTGAAGAACGACCACAACATGCTGCCGCTCGCGCCCGACCGCATTCGAAGTCTGGCGGTGAT
>CAZCKE010000506.1:803-2947 GCA_964499005.1 uncultured Tepidisphaeraceae bacterium | reverse complement strand
CCCGCCGACAGGATTTCCAATTCATCATCGTCACAGTAATTCACATGCGCCAAAAGCGTCGGATAATCCAAAAGCCCCAGATCGCGTGCCAATCGAATCGGCCCGCCTTCGTACTTTGGCACCTCCTGGTCCCACCCATCCACCGCATCCCACAATCGCCGAAACGGCCCATTGTGTGCACTCAATAGCGCGCTCTCATCCGGCGTCTCCGCCAAATGCGTCGCCAGCGGCCGACGATGCGCCTTGGCAAATTCCAAACATCGCGCATACCCCGGCTCTTCGACCGTATATGGCGCATGAGGCGTCACGCCCACTCGCAGCCAGGGCGATTCACACGATAAATCCGTCGCCGCGGCGAAGCGTTCATCCAGCAGCCCTCGCCTCTTCGCCATCGCTTGCACCTCTCCATAGCTCACCACACGCAGTGGGCCATCCTTGAGTACAGGCCGGCTTTGCGGGCACTGCCTGCTGATGTCCCCGACGCTTGTCACGCCAAATCCCAGGCACTGGGCCGCGCCGCTTTGAATCACATCCCCAATCGTCTGCGCTGTCGCTTCTCTAAGTTGTGAGGCCTGCGGCAGCACTTGCGTCAGAATCCAATCGGCCAGATGTCCCGGATTGGCCCCGGGGCGCATGTGGCTCAGTTCCAGATGTGTGTGCGCGTTGACCAAACCCGGAAGGATGACAGAATCACCCAAATCGAAAACCCGCGCATCGGGATTGTTTTTGCGCAAATCAGCCCGTGATCCGACTCCAACGATTCGACCCCCGCGACAGGCAACCGCGCCATCCATCAACGGCCGGCCGGCCATCGGAAACACATGCGCCGCACATAGCAGGATAGGCTGTTGGAGGTCAGGGCTGATCTTCCCGTAGCTCATCGCGTAGCATCTTCGCCACCTGGCGCGCCGTTTCCAGTCGCCTCCGGGCGATGGCTCGGACCGGTTCAAAGTGAAACCCATCCTTCAGCCGAACATCCCAATATCCATACTGATCGCGCTTATCCATCGCCGTAACCAGATCGCCAACTCCTTCCCCTTGCATCCCGATCTGGATCGCCTGAGCGATCAGTCCCGTGAGGCCAAAGTCGTCCAAATTCAGCGCATCGGCCATGAGCCGCGCATCGTCAATGACCGGCGAGCGGTGGGGCACCTCGTGAAGGATGCGCGTCGTGCGGTCCAGCAGCGACTCCTCGATCTCTGCTCCGATCAGGCTAACCAGCAGTTCCGCCGCCTGCTCGCAGCGATCGCGAAGGTTGGTTCTTCCCGGCTTGGTTGGGGAGATCCCGCGCGTTTGACGCGAGGGAAGCTGTAGCGCGTAGCACGCTAACTCCAGCGCGTCCGTATCAATGCCGGGACCGACCAGGTTCATTGATGCAAACTTGCGAAGACGATCCCAAAGGCGCAGAGCATCCCCCATGAGCCGCGGACCGAGCGAACCATGGTCCTCGACCGTGCTCAAGACGCGCTCGAGCTTCTTGCGAACACTCGGTTGCAACGACATCATCGATTCCGTGGTGGAGAAAAAGCCTCTTCACTTGATTGTGAAGCTGGGGCTCATCATCCACGCAGAAGTCACCCACTTCTGAGTTCACCCACGACAGGTTCAGCAGAAGACGTTTCAGGCGTACAGAATGCCTTGGGGAGCGGAAAAAGTCGAGTATTAAGTTATCAGCGGACAGATTTTTAGCATTAGGAAACGCTAATCATCGGATGGGAGGGTGTTCATCGGACGAGATTGGCCGAACGCTCCGGGCCGATACCCACCATTCGTATGGGGACGCCGACCAGTTGCTCGATGCGCTTCACGTACTGTTGGGCCTCGTTGGGCAACTCATCGAAACGTGTAGACCCAGATATATTTCCCCGCCAGCCGGGCAGGGTTTCATAAATCGGCTCCACCTCGGCCAGAACGTCCATGTCGGCGCGAAAATAGGGAAGGCGTGAGCCATGATATTTGTAGCCGGTGCAGATTTGAACGTGGTCCAGACCACAGAGCACATCCAGAAGGGTCAAAGCAATGGAACTGACGCCGCAGAGGTCGGCCGAATATTGAGCTGGGACGGCATCGAACCAGCCGCAACCGCCGGGCAGCCGGTCTGTGGCACGTTGTTCGTGTACGCCCCTACCAGTATACGTACGGGG
>CAZCKE010000506.1:0-793 GCA_964499005.1 uncultured Tepidisphaeraceae bacterium | reverse complement strand
TTTCGTTGCCGCGCTCACGGATATAGCTGCCGATGTCATTGTCTTGCTCAGTCGGGAACGGTCCGCCTCCCACACGCGTGCTGTAAGCTTTGATCACGCCAAAGAAATTCTGGACGATCTGGGGCGGGACCCCCGCGCCGCTGTAGACCCCCAGCCCCGAGCAACTGCTGCTGGTCACGTACGGATAGGTCCCGTGGTCGACGTCCAACAGGGCGGCATGCGCGCCTTCAAACACGATCTTCTTTCCCTCGCGAGCATATTGAAGCAGCAGGAGCGTCGTGTCGTCGATGAATGGGCCCATCCGCCGGCCAAAGTCGCGATACTTCTCAAAAACCTCGCGCCAGTCCATCGGAGGCGAATCGTAGAGGACTTTAAGAACCTTGTTTCGTTCGGTGACGATGGCGGCGATGCGCTGCTTGAGCTTCTCTTCGTGAAGCAGATCGGCGACGCGCAACGCGGTGGCGCGCTGCATCTTGTCGGCGTATGTCGGGCCGATGCCCCGGCGAGTGGTGCCGATCGCGCCTCCTTCAGCGCTCTGTTCGCGGGCCGTGTCCTCCTGGACGTGATACGGCATCACCAGATGCGTCTTGTAACTGATCCGAAGATTCTGGGGCGAGACGACAACGCCCCGGCCGGCCAGAGTATCAATCTCCCGAAAGAGGGCTTCGGGGTCCAGGACCACGCCGTTGCCGATCAGGTTCATCTTTCCCGGGCGCAACACGCCAACGGGAAGCAGATGAGTCGAGTACTTTTCCGAGCCGATCCGGACGGTATGCCCCGCATTGGCTCCGCC
>CAZCKE010000505.1:0-2964 GCA_964499005.1 uncultured Tepidisphaeraceae bacterium | reverse complement strand
CAGGCTGATCTTTCCAATCCTGGGGCCAGATCACGTCGGGCGAGGCGACTTCGAATTGGAAACGGTCGTTGAGCCGCCGCGCGTATCCGACCATGATCGGGACTTCGTAGGTCATCGCCAGCAGGCCGATCGATTTGAACGTGCTGGCCTTGCGGCCGAAGAAATCGACGAAGATTCCCTTGCTGCCGGCGTTTTGATCGGCGACGAAGGCGACCGTGCCGCCGCTTTCCAGGAGCTGGGCGATCTCGGTTGTGGCGCCTTTCTTGCCGACGATGCGTTGCCCTTTGCTTTCGCGAAAGCCGAAGACCCATCGGTTGAGGTAGGGGTTGTCCAGCCGCCGGGCAACAGTGGTGGTGTGGAATCCGAGGGTGGCAAGGAGGTAGCCGAGGATTTCCCAGTTTCCGTAATGGCCGGTGAGGACGATGAGCCCCTTGGCGCGTTTCATCAAGAGGCCCAGGAGCTGCTCGATCTGCTTGATTTGAAAATAATCGCGCCAGGTTTCCAGCCGCACGAGGCGCGGAGTGAACAGCACCTCGACGGCGAGCATGAACATATGCTGAAAACTTCGCCGGGCGACGTCATCGCGCTGGGCATCGGTCCACTGGGGAAATGAGCTTTGCAGATTGGAAAGAGCGCGGCGTCGGTGTTTGCGGTCAAGCCGATACCAGAGCGTGCCGACGCCTCGGGCGATCCATTGGATGGAATCGATCGGGAAACATTGAAGGACCATTGTCGCCAGCCGAATGGCCGCGTAGACCGATCGATCGAGCAGATCATTGCGCGGCTTGGCCATGCGAGAGAAGGATTCTAGGGAAATCCGAATCAAATCCGAAGCCCGAATGAGGAAAAAGCAATCGGTTTGGTCGTTGGGATTTCTAACCGCCGATGCGGCTCATCTGCTGGTTGCCGTGGGAGGAATGAACCGTGGGCTTGAGGCGGACGCATTCGGTCATGGCGTCGGCGATCGCGGCGGCTGTGGGAAGATGGCCGCGGAGGATCGGCTTGAGATCGACTTCGCCGCCGTCGAAAAGACAAGAGCGAAGCAGGCCGTTGGCAGTGAGTCGCAGGCGATTGCCGGTGAAGCACAAGGGGGTGGACATGGCGCTGACGAAGCAGAGACATCCCCCCGGTTGGCCCGTTACCGAGCGCCCGCACCGTGCGGGGCCACGCGAGGGAATCAGGGCATTGGCGCCGCGGAGTTGATGCTCGCATCCGGCCGTGGGCCAGACCCATGCGCTGCCATCATCTTCATGGCCGTCCATGAATGTGGCGTGCCCGAGCGGCATGTATACGATGAAGCGCACCGTCAGATCTCGATCCAGAGTCAAACGCGCGAAATCCACCAGTTCATCGTCATTGGTGCCGCGCATCGTCACGCAGTTGATCTTGATCGAGCTGAGGCCCACGGTTTGAGCTCGATCCAGTCCTTCCAGCACGACGCGCAAATCGCCCGTGCGCGTGATGCGTCGGAACTTGGCCGGCTGAAGGCTGTCGATGCTGACGGTGACGCGATCAAGCCCGGCGTCGCGCAATGGCTGAGCCAGTTCCGACAGGCGCTGCCCATTGGTGGTTAAGGAGAGGTCCTCGATGCCGGGGATTTCCCGAAGCATTTTGACCAGGTCCACCAGTCCCGAGCGGACGGTCGGCTCTCCCCCGGTCAGCTTGAATCTCGAAATGCCGTGAACCTCCACGGCAGCCTGAACGACCTGGGCGATCTCCTCAAAGCTGAGGATTTCATTTTTAGGCAGCCACGCGACGCCCTCCTCGGGCATGCAGTAGACGCAGCGGTAATTGCAGCGGTCGGTGACGCTGATGCGCAGGACGCGCACGGCCTGAATCGAGGCCGGGCCGGTGTCAAACCCCTCGGGTGGCGCTGCCGGAATATGGACGATGGGCAATCTCAAAGTCGTTTACTCTTTCGCCATTATAGTGGCTTTACCCGCATCAGGGTCCCAATCGTTGCAATTTGTCTTATAGGCAACGTCTATCTTTATATCGTGTCGTAACTGCTGATCCGAGCGATAAATATTGGTATTTGACCGGTATTCAACTGCGGCTAGGATACGAGTGGTTCAACATAAGCGACCTGTCATGCGTCGGGGCCTCAAGCTCCCGACAACTATTATGCAAGGAGCAACGATGAAAGCGGCAAGAAACCTGGTGCTTTTGGCGGTGGCGCTGATTCTGGGATTTGCAAAACCCAGTTCGGCGCAGGCGATCAAGTTTATTCCCGATTCCGCTTTTGTCGTCATCAAGTTCAGCAATCTCGAAGCAACGAGCAAGAAGCTGGCGGATCTGGCGGCGGCACTGGGATTGGCGCAGATGCAGCCGGCGATGGCCGATCCGCTGGGATCGCTGACGGCTCAAATGGGCGCAACCGAGGGCGTTAACAAGGCCGGTGAGTTGGCCGTCGCGGTAATGGACCCCGAGCCGCTGGGCCTGACCTGGGACAACGGAAAATCGGTTCTCATCCTTTTTCCCGTTTCCGATTACAAGGCCTTCATCGGCAATTTCCCCAACGCCAAAACCGACGGCGACATCAGCGAAATTCATTTCAAGGATGACCCAGATGTGACGTATGTCGCGCACTGGGGGGATTACGCCGCGGCCAGCCCGGCGCGGCAGTTGGTTGCCACAGCGCCCACTGCCACGCTGCGGGTTTCCGGCTTGGCCGACAAGGAACTGTCATCCAAGGACGCCGTCGTGCTGGTCAACCTCAAGGCGATCCGTGTGAAAGCGCTGCCTAAGCTGGAAGACGCTCGCACCCAAGGCGCTGCGGCGATCGATCAGGCCGCCCAGCAACCGCACAATGTCGGCACACTCGATATTTCCAAGCTGGCGCCCCTGGGCAAAGTGATCATGAACGAAGCGATCGACATGGCGAAGGAATATATGTCGGATGCGGACGTTGCCACTTTTGGCGCCAGCATTTCAACCGATGGCATCGCTGTCACACCTCAAACC
>CAZCKE010000504.1:0-2970 GCA_964499005.1 uncultured Tepidisphaeraceae bacterium | reverse complement strand
AGCGAATCGGCCAAGCCCACACGCTGGCGGTAGCCCTTGGACAGATGCCCGATCGTTTTGTTCTCCATTGCTTTAAGCCAGCATCGCTCCAGCACATATCCGATGCGCTGCTGCCGCTGGGCACGGTCCATCTTTCGCAGTCGTCCCCGGAAATCGAGGTACTCCCTCACCTTCATTTCGGTGTAGAGCGGCACATTTTCCGGCAGATACCCCAGGTTCTGCCGGACTTGCTCAGACTCGTGGAAAATATCAAAACCGTTGACCGTCGCCCCCCCGCTGGTGGGTGCCAGATAGCAGGTCAGCATTTTGAGCGTGGTCGATTTCCCCGCGCCGTTGGGGCCCAGAAACCCGACAATCTGGCCCTTGCCGACATCAAACGAAATGTGATCTACCGCCAAGGTCTGACCGTACGCCTTGGTCAACTCACGAACTGCAATCACCGTCAACCCTCTTTGCTTCGACTCACCGGGCTCGAAACGCCCTCCGACAAGTCGCGATAACTAAGGTGCTGGTAAGGGGATGTCAAGGGCAGGATGAGAGACCAGAGAGGGGAGAGAAACACATAAACCCGAACGATCTCATCAAATAGCGCCCGACTTCTCTTCTCTCTCATTTCCAATCTCTCATCTCTTTCCACAAACATGCGCCCTGCCCCCCATTGTCGCATCACCACTATTTTCAATTTGACATCCCCACAGAACACTGTTATATACATGTAATCACTTTGGCCCGTTGACATGCTCTTCCGCATCGAACCATCCTCAGGCGTCCCCATCACCCGGCAGATCGCCGATCAGATCCGTGCCCAATGCGCGGCTGGAAATCTCCGCCCCGGTGATCGTCTCCCCAGCGTCCGGGAGCTCGCCCGCGAATTGGCCGTGAATCAAAACACGATCCTCCGCGTCTATGAGAGATTGACCGCCGAAGGCTTGCTCGAACGCCGTCACGGGGCCGGAACCTACGTCAGCGCCGAGCCGCCCGGCGGCCAGCTTCGCAACCAGCGCCAGGCTCTCCGCGACGAAGCACGCCGGCTTGTCCGCCGGGCTCGTCTTCTGGGCGTCACGCCGGCCGAGCTCCATGAAATACTCGACCGCGTTTTTGACGCACCTGATGAACAACTCGAAATCTCCTCGGAGAAACGATCATGAGCACCCCACTTTCCCTCCGTGGCCTCGTCAAGAATTTCGCTTCCAAACGCGTCCTCCAAGGCGTCGATTTGGAAATTCCCGCCGGCTCCATTGTCGGCCTGCTCGGCACCAACGGCTCAGGCAAAACCACACTCCTCAAATGTGCCGTCGGACTGCTGCGCCCCCAAGGCGGCGAATGCTCTCTGTTCGGGGAGCCCTCGTGGAATCTTTCCGCCTCCGTCAAATCGCGCCTCGGCTACGTTCCGCAAGTCATCAGCCTTTACCCGTGGATGACCATCGATCAGCTCGTCCGCTACACCGCCTCGTTCTATTCGAATTGGAATGACGATGTGTGCCGCCGATTGCTGCGGGATTGGGAACTCTCTCGCGATGATCGCGTTGGCCATCTCTCCGTCGGGCAGCTTCAAAAGCTCTCGATCCTGACGGCCATTTCACATGAACCGGATCTGCTGATCCTGGACGAACCCGCCGCCAGCCTCGATCCATTGGCTCGACGGCAATTCCTTCAGCTCATCGTTGACCTAGCGGAGCCCGGCAAACGCACCGTGCTCTTCTCGACGCACATTCTCTCAGACCTGGAGCGCGTCGCCGATCACGTCGCGATCCTCAAGGAAGGCCATATCGCTCATTTCGGCTTGCTGGACGAATTGAAGGAACAGACGCATCAGAACCTGGAGGACGTATTCCTGGAGATGCACCATGCCTAATCGATACGCGCGGGTTCTCTTCACCTACGTCTGCCGGCCCTTTTCCTCCTTCACGGCCGGAATGCTGGTCGTTCTGGGATTGATTATGACCGCCGTTTCGCTGGCCATGCCCAAGGCGATTGCCTTTGGGGGATTTCCGGTTTTCATGTTTGGCCTGGCGATGATCGTTGTGCCATTGTGGCTGCATTTTCGAGACCAAATCGTACATCCGGCGCGCCATCTTCTGCCCAATTTCCTTCTGCCGCATCTGGTTCCATTTATCGCAATCGCATTGCTCTTGTCGGCCGCTATCCCCGAAATCATTGCCTTGCGGGCCGGAGTGAATTCCGTCGGGTTGCTTGTTCTGAGCATGGCGATGTTTGCGCTGTGGGGATGGTGGGCGCTGACGCTTTCTCCCTGGCTTATGGTCTTGGCCATTCTGGCGATCGATAGTCTGGCATTTTCTTCCTCGCTGAGGGAAATCATCACCCCTTTCATCACCGGCCAGCACGAAATGCTCGCCTTTTGCCTGTTGGCTCTTTCGATCATCGCCGCGATTGTTCCGGTCGTTTTGATCTGCCGTCTTGCGGAAGACAACGCCCCTTATCGTAAACGCGCGTATTACGACACCTGGAGCGTCCGCGAGCGCATGACCGGCGAAGCCAATCATGCCTGGCAGATACAGCAATTCCAGCGATTCACCTGGCTGCGATTCCGCACCCACTTGATTCTTCCCACCGGGACGTCCCTCTGGTCCGGCTCCCGCCGCTGGTCCAACATCAATTCCGGTGCCGGCTACACACGAATTCTCCTTCTCATGGGAGTCGTGCTCCTGGCGATCTGCGCTCTTCAATTTCGGAATCAACCGCACGATTCGACGGACGCCATTTGGCCCATCATGATATTCCTGTGCGTGATACCGCCCCTGATGATCCCCCAGGCATGGCTGCGCCTGTGGCGATTCCTGGAAGCCGATTCCCTGCGGCCCCTTGAACGCGACAGATTTCTCAAGGAAATGGCCCTGGCGATGGCTTCTCATTTTGCCACGGCACTGCTGATCACTTCGACGTTCGCCATCGCCGCGACATTCCTGTTTAAATTGATCCCGCTGGATCCTCCGCGCCTGCTTCAGCTCC
>CAZCKE010000503.1:0-2972 GCA_964499005.1 uncultured Tepidisphaeraceae bacterium | reverse complement strand
GCATCATGAACATCCTGCTGGTGTCGGTCACCGAGCGTACGCGCGAAATCGGGCTGCGCATGGCCATAGGCGCGCACCGTGCGCACGTGCTGCTGCAGTTCCTGGCCGAAGCGGTGTTCATGAGTGTGGTCGGCGGTGTCGGCGGCATTGTCGCCGGTATCGTGGCCACTGCCATCATCTCCGAGTTCGCCAAGTTGCCCATCATCCTTGCGACGGCCCCCATTGCCGGCGTTTTCGCCTTCACCTGATTCCCTTTGCTCATCAGGTCCCCCAATTTCTGATCCGGGTCAGGCCCCATCAGATTGTTCCGCGACCCGCCATGCGTTTTCTTTTGCATGGTGATCACCGGATAAAGCAGGATCCCCAAATCCGGCCTCGACGAAACGTGATCGACTAGATCCGCCGCGTTCGCTTGTCCCGCATCAAAATGCGTGCAGAGCGACGCCGCCAGATGCCCGCCCGCCGAAAATCCCAGGATGCCGATCCGATCCGCGAGAATGTTCCACTGGTTTGCCTGCGCCCGCACGATCCGCATCGCTCGCGATGCATCGAGCAATGGAACCGGATGCCGATACCGCGGCCCCAACCGATATTTCAAAACGATCGCGAGAATCCCCAGCCCATTCAGCCATCGTGCGACCGGCTCCCCTTCGTGATCCGCCAGCATTCCATATCCACCGCCTGGACAAACAATCACCGCCGTGCCGCTGGCGGAAGCGGTGGGGTGGTAGACCGCCAGCGTCGGCACATCGCGATCTTCCTTGCCCTGTGCCAGCGGCGCGTCTCCCTCCCAAAGTCGAATCACCTCGCCTGTCATTGCATCGCTCTCCGGTCAATCACCAATCACTAATCACCACTCTTACGCACTGGTCAGGAAATGCGTGATATCCCCATCCCGCATTACATACGCCTTCCCCTCCGCCCGCATCTTGCCTGCCGCCTTGATCGCCGGCTCGGTCTTGTGCTTTTGCAAATCCTCCAGCGTATAAATCTCGGCTCGAATGAATGCTTTCTCAAAATCCGTGTGAATCACCCCCGCCGCCTGCGGCGCCGTCGCCCCCACGGGAATCGTCCACGCTCGAATCTCCTTGGGCCCTGACGTGAAAAAGCTGTGCAGCCCCAGCAGCCGATAGGCTTCGCGCGCCAGTGTCGCCAGCGCCGGCTCCTTCAAATCCCTCGCGCTCAGCATCTCCGCTCGATCCCCTTCCGCCAGTTCCGCCAGTTCCGCCTCCAGCTTGCCGCAGACCGGCACTACGGTCCCCGCCTCCGCCTTGGCCCGCTCTCGCACGGCCTGTACCAGCGGCCCATTGCCATGAATATCCGCCTCATCCACGTTGGCGACGTACAGGACTTTCTTGGCCGGGATGAGACCCAGGCTTTTGATGGCCTTCTTTTCATCCGCGTTCAATTCCAGCGACCGCACGGGCTTGGCCTGATCCAGCACCGCCTTGCAGCGCCCCAGCAGCTCCGCCTTGATGACGGCTTCCTTATCGCCGCTGCGCGCCAATCGCTGCGCTTTATCCAGCGACGAATCCACCGTCTCCAGATCGGCCAGGGCCAATTCGGTATCAATCGTGTCGATATCGCGGATCGGATCGACCGCGCCTTCGACGTGAATGATGTCCGTCCCCGCGAAGCAGCGGACGACATGCAGGATCGCATCGACCTCGCGGATATGCGAGAGAAATTTATTCCCCAGCCCCTCCCCTGTACTCGCTCCGCGCACGATTCCGGCAATATCCACTACGCGTAGCGACGCCGGGATGATCTTCTCCGTCTCCTGGAACTGATTGATGATTTTCAGCCGCTCATCCGGCACCGCGACGACGCCGACGTTGGGCTCAATCGTCGCAAACGGATAATTCGCCGCCAGCGCGCCCGCCGCCGTCAGCGCGTTAAAGATCGTGCTCTTCCCCACGTTCGGCAGCCCGACAATTCCGACTTCCAAGGCCATAAAATAAATTCCCGCCCCTCCGGCACCCGGCCGGATAAGGGGCAGGGACTATACCGCGCCGCGTTCGGAAGTGAATGTCCGCACTGGCCTGGCCGCTCTGAATGGATGGCGGCTTGCTGTCATCGAACCCTCACAACTCGCGCAATCTCCAATGCCCGCGCCGAGTGTTACAATCCGTCCCCGGCAGCTTTACCAGGGAGGACGCCCATCTTGGACACCATTTCTGCACGTCGCGAAAGCCTTGAGCTTTCCCGTCTTCGACCGACACAGCTCACCATCGGCATGCTCGAGGTGAAATATAAACGAAAGCGATTACGCGAGCTCGAAAAACGCCCCGCCGAGCTCGTCAATTTCATCCTGGAAACGCCCATTCGCGTCGTGCTCGGGCCGGCCAGCAAAGTATACGTGATCGATCATCATCATCTGGGGTTGGCGCTGCTCAAGGAGGATTTCCAAACCGCTCCGATGGAAATCGACGCGGATTTCTCCCATTTGCCGCTGCGCTCGTTCTGGAAAAAGATGCAGGCAAACCATTTTCTGCATCTTTTCAATGCGAAAGGAAAACCCAGGCCGCTGGGGTCTCTCCCAAAGAGCCTGCGGCGGCTGAAAGACGATCCGTATCGCAGCCTCGCCGGCTTCGTCCGATCCCGCGGCGGATATGCAAAAACGCCCGCCCCCTTCGCCGAATTCCAATGGGCCGATTTCTTCCGCAAGCACATCCCCAAAAAATCTCTCCGAAACGATTTTGAGCAAACCGTGGCGAGGTGCTTCCGTTTAGCCTCCAGCCCCAAAGCTGCCAAACTGCCGGGATATCTCAGCCCCAAGCGAAAGCCAGGCAGGAAGTGAACCGCTGACTCGCGACCAAATCCAGGAAATCTGAAACCCTCGATTTTTACTTCCGTAGAGGCGGCTTCAGCCGCCGTCATCTGTGGCTAAAATTGAATTTTCTTCTCCGCGTCCTCCGCGTCTTGTATGTTCCCAAAACATGTAGGAAGTGGTTCAATTTGCAAGAGTGCTG
>CAZCKE010000502.1:0-2977 GCA_964499005.1 uncultured Tepidisphaeraceae bacterium | reverse complement strand
CGGCTCCGCTCGTCCGCCTCACGGCGGCCTCGCTCCCTCACGGGGCAACGGGGGGGGCTAAATCCTAGTTTGTATTTTCTCCACGGGGCAGGAACCGTTTGTTCTCTTTTGTATTCCCTAAATATATCACGCACGTCGCGGAAATACCTGTGGATATCGCGATGTGCGATATACTGAAATCTGGAAGCTCCGAACACGGTAGCGTCGGCTTCTCGGGTTTCCGACCAAGCCTCAGTTACCGTGGCGGCTCGTCACCATACGCATGTCGCTTAGCATCATGATTGCTCGAAGTGCCACAAGAGCCACTTCGAAGGAGCTGAGGCTTTGCCGGGCACATGAGCGGCAACAACGACTTTCATATATATGATGAAGACGAGCCGCTCGCGTATTTAGGCGTGCGGCAGGTTTGGGGCGGATACGAGCCCTTTGGGCTCCTCCCGCACGATCGCCGCCAACACGTCTATTGCATCGGAAAAAGCGGGACGGGAAAGACCACACTCCTCCGAAACCTGATCCTTCAAGACATCGAGCTCGGCCGGGGCGTCGGGCTCATTGATCCGCACGGCGATCTGGCGGAAGAAATCATCGACAACATCCCGCCCTGGCGAACGGATGATGTCGTGTACTTCAATCCGGCTGATCTCTCCCATCCAATCGGGTTCAACCTCCTCCAAAACGCGCCGACGCACCGGCGCCACCGAATTGCTTCCGGCGTCGTGGGCGCCATGAAAGCGATTTGGTCTGAGTCGTGGGGCGCTCGCATGGAGTACATCCTCTATGCAGCCGTCGCAGCGCTACTCGATTGCGACAACACATCGATACTCGGTGTGCAGCGAATGCTCGTTGATCGGACCTACCGGCATTGGGTTGTGAGCCAGGCCAAAGATCCGATGGTCAAATCGTTCTGGATGAACGAGTTTGAGCGCTACAGTCCGCAGTTCATGCAGGAAGCAATCGCTCCAATTCAAAACAAGGTGGGACAACTTCTCATGTCACCCCCTCTCCGGCACATTTTGAGCCAGGTGCGTCGCAAAATCGATCCCCGGTTCATGATGGATAATCAGCGGATTTTCATCGCGAACCTTTCGAAAGGATCGCTCGGTGAAGACAAGGCGCATCTTCTTGGTTCGCTCCTGGTCACCAGTTTTGAGTTGGCCGCTCTTGAACGGGCAGATGTGCCCGAGGAACGGCGCCAGGAGTTTTCCTTGTTCATTGACGAATTTCAGAGTTTCGCCACTGATTCGTTTGCGACGCTACTATCCGAAGCTCGGAAGTACCGCCTGTCGCTGACCCTCTCTCATCAGTATTTGGATCAGTTACGAGACAACGTGCGGCACGCGGTCTTCGGCAACGCGGGCACGTTGATTTCCTTCCGCACAGGTGGCAGGGATGCTCAACTCATTGCCGAGGAGTTCTCAAGTACGGCAAAGCCGAATCAGTTCAGTTCGCTCAACAATCACGAGGTCATGGTGAAACTTCTGGATCGCGGTCAACATCGAGAACCGTTCCTCGCTCGCACCCTGCCGCCATTAAACATTCGCACGGGGCGACGGGAGATGGTTGTCAGGCGATCACGCGAGAAATATTCCACTCCGAAGTCGGTTGTCGAGGCGAAGATCGCCAAGTGGCTCAGCCGTCGAGCATGACGGTTGTTTCCCGGGAAGTTCATAGCAATAGTGACCTTTCCACAGTCGATCGCTCGACAGCAAAGTCGATCCGTGCTTCTCTAAGAATAGACCCGTACTTTCTAATCACCGCGGTGTGACCGCAGCAAATTGGTGTGCTCGTACGCACACTGACGGGTTCCGCTGCGCGCAAACAAAGGAGCACCTATGCCTCGGAAGAAACTCTCGCGGCGATTCGAGCCGCGCTACGGCGTCTCGGCCGCCATGATCGAAGAAGAAGCCGCGTGGCTCGGCCGGGAAGTCCAAGACCATGAGGTGTTGGCGGTCGCCGATGTTGAGGAAAAACGCTCGGAGCGTCAAACCCTCTGCGGACATTCCTGGAAGCATCTGCGGCTGCTGATGGATGATCTTCGCAATATATACGGCATCGTGCTAGAGCGCTTCCGAAGCGGCGGCGAGCGGTATTCAATTACCTGTTGTGGTCGGACGTTTTCCACGTCCTGGATTTGTACACCCGCGCGCTCAATCCCAAGTATCTCGGCACGCCCCGGCTTCGTCGCCTCGGACCGGTCGAAGCCAAATCTGTCCCGGAGCACACCCATGCGTTTATTGAATGGTTGTTTGATCTTTAACCCAAAGGAGATTGTCATGCCTAAAGCAGCATCGGAGCGAAAAGCTCCGGCTCCGCGCCCTCCATCCGAAAAAGAGCGGCCGGTGCATACCATCCGCCATGGAAAGCTCAAAGCCTCCATCTGGCGAAACGTCACGGACAAGGGCCCGATCTACAACGTGACCATCGTGCGGGGATTTCGGCAAAACGAACAATGGAAGGACAGTCACAGCTTCGGCTACAACGACCTTCCCATCGTTGCCAAACTCCTCAACGATTGCCACTCGTACATCACCAACCTGCGGGCCGGGGAAAGGCCGGCGAAGGCCGCCTCGGGAAAGTCCTCTCCCTCTGGTACGCCCAAGGACGATCGCGACATCCCGTACTGAGATTCCGCCCGTGTTCCTCAAGCCAGACTCGCGCGGGTCTGGCTTTTCCCTTGCGCGCATCACTATTTCGTGATTCGCTAAACGTCGGAAACGCATTTTTGCGTTTTTGTTCTTCCCTCAAACGGTCCCGCAAAGAGCAAAGGGTATTCCTGCGCGCGCAGTCCAGCGTTCCCGCAGTGTCAATTTAACGAAAGGATCAGTCATCATGTCCGTCAATGCCCACTAGATCGACGGCATAGAGCTTCAGTCGCACCGCCAGTTTGAAGAGGGGCGTAAACACTACCAAAGACCCGTGAAAAAGCAGGTGAAGCGGGCGAAGGGCATCTCCTCGATGGCGGCCGGGATCGACTGCA
>CAZCKE010000501.1:0-2993 GCA_964499005.1 uncultured Tepidisphaeraceae bacterium | reverse complement strand
CATGCAGCCGCCCCGAGCGCCCCTCCGCATTCTTCAAGTAATCGATCACCACGCGTTCATACACAAACAATGCGGCATAGGTGCTGGGGCCCGTGCGCACCATGTCTTTCATTAACGTCCCGGTGCTTTCCACCGTGTCGCTCGCTCCCCGTTCGATCCCATTCATCCAATCCTGATAATCCGCCGACGTGATATCTCCCAGCGAAAGGCTGCGGCTCTTGTCTCGAAAATCGTACGCCATCAGTACCAGCGTCATCAAACCGCTGTTGGATTTCTCCGGCTGCGTATGCCCGAACTTAAAAAATCCCCACTCGGTGGTCTTCCCCGTGATCGCGTCCCACCCGCCCTTTTCCGCCAGCGCCTGACCGATCGTCTTGAACGAAACTTGACCGTATTTCTGAACAACCGGAGTGAATCTTTCCTCCCAGAAGACAAACACCATCGGTGTCAACGCCAACTGCTCCTCTTTGATGATCGGATTATTTCCGTATTTGTCCTGCCAATCCTGGACAAACTGCTCCTTGTAAAGAGAGCTGGCCGGCGCCCAGGCGTTGATCTTCTTGGCATCCGCATCCGCCTTGAGCAGCGCGTGTGCGCCCTCGATTGATCCGTATGGAATCAGGTTGACCTTGATCTGCGCACCGGCCGGCGTCTTGGCAAACTCCTCCACTGCTGCCTGCAGCCATCGTGCCTTCTCGGTTCCATACGCCAGTCCGATTTCCGTGACCGGCCCGCCGGAAGTATTCGAGGCTCCGCCCCCCGTGCTGCCCACACTGGCCCCGCCGCCGTTTCCCGTGGACGATGTCGAATGCGACTGAAAGAACAGCCGATACGCTCCGAAAAAGCTCCCCGTCACCACCAGCAGCACAATCAGCCACCCGCCGATGGTCAGCTTCGGTCCGTCACTTGTCGATTGCATGTCGGCCATCCCGTGCCTCTCTAGAAAAACGTCGCAATGTCCCGGAACACTTCCCGAATATTCTGCGGCGTCCCCTTGTAATACTTCGCCTTGGAAACATCCGCGATCCGTTTCAGCACGCTCTCATCCGCATCATTCCCGTATCCAATCGTGAAGACGCGAATCGCCTGCTTCTCGCCATCAAATTTGACCCGCTGCACCAGTTGGTCCAGGTGCACCTGGCTTTCCGTGTCCTGCCCGTCCGTCAGGACCACCACCGCCGAAATTTCATCCGGCGCCGGATGCGCGATCAGATATTGCACCGCCGCGTCGATCGAGTCGTAAAGCCGCGTACCGCCGTCCGCTATCAGATTCCCCACGACATTCTGGGCCTGCTGGCGCGACTGATTCATCGACAGCCCCTGCCCCGACCATCGCATTTCGCTGCTGAATGGCAACAGCGAGAGCGTGTCGGCTCCTCCCAATTCCGAGATCAATTGCAAAGCCCCTTGCTTGGCACTGCTTATCTTGTTGTCGTCGTTCATGCTTCCGGAAGTGTCAAATACCAGCACGATATTCGCCGCCTTCTTATTCTGATGCCAGAGTTGCAAGATCGCGTTCATCACGTCCGCGGATGGAACCTCCAGCGTCGTCTTGGGCTCCTTCGGATCGCTCCCAAATTCCGCTGTGATCGGCGCCCCCAGCGCCACCGACGGATCCGCCGGCCTGAATCCGTACGTCAGCGCCTTCTCCTGCTGTGGCTTGCCCAGAAGGTAATCAATGTAAACCTTCGCTGCCGCTTTCTTCTCATCCGTCACCCACGGCCGTTGAACAACTCCGATCGGATGATCGCTCCAGAACGTTCCCTCCCGGGGATAAATCGCCACCAGCGGAAACGGCAGCGTATCCTTCAATTTGTATGAATCGCACACGAGACTCTCATACAACACCGCCGCGCTCAAATAACTCGGCCCGCCCGCCTCCAGTTTGTCCGCGAAAAACCCCGTCGAACTCCCATAATGTTGCACCGACGATTCAATCTCTTTCATGAATGTCGCCGTCGTCGGCGCCGTCACGTCGCTCATCGAAAGGCCCGAGACTTTTCCCGTCGCCGCGTAAACGATTGCCAGCGACGTGATCAAACCGCTGTTGCTGAAATCCGGGTGTGTATGTCCGAATTTGAATTTCCCCCATTCCGGATGCCCGTACGCCGCCCATCCGCTGGGATTTTTCGTGATCGCCAGAATATCCGACCAGCCGACCGGTTTGGTCCCCCACCCCAGCGCCTCAGCCATCGGTTTCCACATCGCGATCACGACCGGCGACAAAACCAGATTGTCAACCGGCCCTACCAGATCGCTTCCCGTCTTCGCTCGCGATTGGGCATTGCCCAGCTTGATAAAGGCCCCCGATGCCGGGCTCACGATGTCCGCTTGCCTCGCCCCGCTAATCAACTCGTCAATGCAGTCTCCCGACCCCTCGGGAATCGAATTGACCCAGATCCGTTTCCCGTCCGGCATTCGATTCGCCGCCGCGTTGAACGCGCTGGTCACGTCCGAGATCCACGCCTTCTTCTCCGAGCCATACGTAAACTTAATTTGAACCGTCGGCTCATTCGGCGGCGGCGAAGCCTGATCCGATCCGCCCGACGCCTGCCCCGACGGCGTCTCCGATTTCGAGCACGCTCCCACCCACACCAAGCACGCCAATAAAAATCCCGCCGTGCTCGCCGCCAGCAAGCACCGGCCGATCCAGGCCCGGCCTTTCCTTTGAATCCGCATGATTCACAACCCCTTTCCCTGCGCGATCTGTTGTCGTTTCTGCCGCGAGAACAGTGAAGCATCTCTCGCTATGAATTGCCAGTACAATCGCGCAAAACAATTGGAATCGCCCACTCCGCCCAAGACAATGAGCATTGGCCCAGCCTGGGGCCGATCCGCTTTTTCACTCGTCCCTGTCAATCGCCACGTATCCCTCCTCCTCTCACGTTTTCACGTCTTCACGTTTCACCCCCTCCCTTGTCACTCCCTCCCCCCATCGCGCATAATGCCCCTCTTCAACGCACCACCCTGGAGAGGTGTCCGAGTGCCTGAAG
>CAZCKE010000500.1:0-2996 GCA_964499005.1 uncultured Tepidisphaeraceae bacterium | reverse complement strand
GACCGTGGTTCGTAGCCGGGGTCGTTCGCCTTGGCGGGAAGGAAGCTATCGGGAACGTAGCGATCGCTGAGGGTCGCCGCGGCCACCAGGGCGGCGTCCTGGATGCGGATGCCGTGGTGCACCTCGTAACGCTCCCGCAGGCCGCGCAGGATTGCGATCGTGTCGGCCACGGTGGGCTGGGACACGAACACCGGCTGGAAGCGCCGTTCGAGCGCGGCGTCCTTCTCGATGTGCTTGCGGTACTCGTCGAGGGTCGTCGCGCCGATACACCGCAGCTCGCCGCGCGCCAACGCGGGCTTGAGCAGATTGGCGGCGTCCATCGCGCCCTCGGCGGCGCCCGCGCCGACGATCGTGTGCAGTTCGTCGATGAAGAGGATCGTCCGGCCCTGCGACGCCTCGACCTCATTGAGCACCGCCTTCAATCGGTCCTCGAACTCGCCGCGGTACTTGGCCCCCGCCACCAGCGCGCCCATGTTGAGCGCGTACACGCGCTTGTCCTTGAGCGATTCAGGCACGTCCCCGCGCACGATGCGCTGGGCAATCCCTTCGACGATCGCCGTCTTTCCCACGCCGGGCTCGCCGATGAGCACGGGATTGTTCTTCGTTCGCCGCGAGAGGACCTGCATCACGCGGCGGACCTCTTCGTCCCGGCCAATCACCGGGTCCGTCTTGCCCTTCCGTGCCGCGTCCGTCAGGTCCCGGCAGTACTTCTCGAGGGCCTGAAACTTCCCCTCGGGGTCCGGGTCGGTGATCCGCTGCGTCCCGCGCACGCTTGCAAGCGCCGTGAGAAGTTTCTCGTGTCCGACTCCGCCATGCTGCTGCAGGAGAGCCGCGATTTCGCGGTCGCCCTTGGACATCGCGAGCAGGTAGTGCTCCACCGACACGTACTCGTCCTTGAGCTGCTTGGCTTCGTCGTCCGCCTTTCGGACGACCTCGAGCGCGCGCCTGGAGAGGCCCGGCTCGGCGCCGCCCGTCACCCGCGGCAAGGCTTCCACCTTGCGAGCGAGCCCGTCGCGGAGCGCGGTGATGTCGCCTCCCGCCTTCTGTAGGAGCGGGGCTGCGACGCCTCCCTCCTGGTCCAGCATGGCTGAGAGCAGATGCTCCGGCACTAGCTCGGGGTTTCCGAAGCGCGACGCTCGGTCGAGCGCATCCTGAAACGCCTCGCGGCTCTTCGTGGTCATCCGGTCCGGACGCATACGTCTCTCCTCTCGCGCAACTGCATTCAGGCCGGCGAGCTCGGCCCGGTCGACCGTCTGTGTTGGCCGGCCGATCCCTCCGCCCTGTCCGCTTGCGCTAGCCCGGAAAAAGCTAAGTCGTCGGGGGAGGAGCGCAAGACGTGTGCCCATCGCCAGTCTTGGACTTCGAACGGACGCCCAAAGGCGCTCCCGCCGCTTCCCAAACCGCGAACGCGCTCCCGCGGGTTCGCTCATGAACAGCACCGCCGAGGATTGATCCGACCTCGACGGCGTGCGCTAGATGTCGAGATTCTTCACGCTGAGCGCGTTGTCCTCGATGAACTGGCGCCGCGGCTCGACCTGATCCCCCATGAGGATGGTGAAGATCTGATCGGTCTGCACGGCGTCGTCGAGACGCACCTGAAGCATGACGCGCGTGTTCGGGTCGAGCGTCGTCTCCCAGAGCTGCTCCGGGTTCATCTCGCCGAGCCCCTTGTACCGCTGGACCTGCGTCCCCTTGCGCCCGCGCGCGTCGATGTAATCCCACAGGGCGTCGGCGTCCTCCAGCTCGGTCTCGTCCCCCTTCGCCCGCTCGGCCTTGTCCAGCTCGCGCACGAAGTAGGGCGCCGGACCGATCGACCGCACGTCCTGCTGGATGGCGTAAAGCTCTTCGTACTCGGCCGAGTCCACGAGGTTCCAATCGATGACGACGGGCCGCGCAGCCGCGCCGGGACGAGGGGAGATGCGGATGCGCGCAGCGCCGTGCTCCACTTCCCAGTCCACGTCGATCGTCAGAGGGAGGATGTCCGGCCTCCGCTTCTCGAGGCGGGCGCGGATGCTCGGGACGGCGGCGTCCACCTTCTTTCGTTCCCGGAGCTCGCTCTTGCCGAGCGGGTCCGCGTAAAGCACGTGCCCGATGATCCCCGCATCCGCCCGGCGGTCGATCTTCGAGACAACCCGCCGGAACATCCGCAGGCGCTCCGCCAAGCGGAACAGCACCTCGCCCGACAGCGTCGGGCCTTTGCTCGCCCGGACCGCGAGCCCCTCCACCCCGTGCTCGAGAAAGAACCGATCGAGCCCGGGCTGGTCCTTCAAGTAGACGTCCTTCTTTCCGCGCCTGGCGCGATAAAGAGGGGGCTGCGCGACGTAGAGGTAACCCCGCTCGATGAGCTCGGGCATCTGCCGGTAAAAGAACGTGAGGAGCAACGTGCGGATGTGGCTCCCGTCGACGTCGGCATCCGTCATCAAGATCACCTGGTGGTACCGGAGCTTTTCGATGTCGAAGCTCCCCTCCCCGATCCCGCACCCGAGCGCGGCGATCAGCGTGCCGATCTCGGCGCTCGAGAGCATCTTGTCGAGCCGCGCGCGCTCGACGTTGAGGATCTTTCCTCGAAGCGGAAGGATGGCCTGGAAGCGCCGGTCGCGCCCCTGCTTCGCGGAGCCGCCGGCGCTATCGCCCTCGACGATGTAGATCTCCGCCTCTCCAGGGTCGCGCGTCTGGCAATCCGCGAGCTTCCCCGAGAGCGTCGAATAATCGAGCTGGCCCTTGCGGACGACTTCGCGCGCCTTGCGGGCCGCCTCCCGCGCTTTGGCTGCGAGGATCGTCTTGTCGATGATCTTGCGTGCGGTCGGCGGGTTCTCCTCGAAGAACCGCCCCAGGCGCTCGTAGACCGTCGTCTCCACGATCGTCTTAACCTCGCTCGAGACGAGCTTGCTCTTGGTCTGCGAGTCGAAGCTCGGGTCTGGGTGCTTGATGCTGATGACGGCCGTCAGGCCCTCCCGGATGTCCTCCCCCTGCAGCCCGTTCTTGACCTCCTTGAA